>JAGGSB010000069.1 GCA_021159305.1 Deltaproteobacteria bacterium
CTATATGGATAATAAAGGGGTTTTTTCTATAAAGTGTATTAGGAAAAGATTATGAATATTTCTAAAAAAACAGTGTTTTTCTCTATAATTTCATCTGTAGTTCTGTTTATTTGCTTGTCTTTTTTTTACTACACTGCTACTTTGAGGAAAGATATTAGTGGTAAATTAGAAGCTCTGGATATTTGTCTTAAGAAGGTACAGCAGGAAAAACAAACAGTGAAATTAATAACGAATTTGAAAGAAGAGATAAAAAAAGAGGGGTTATCTATAGAATCACAAAAACCTATCAAGATAAGTGCTGAATTTACAGGGAAGAATATTTCTACAATTATCAATTATATTAACAACACTTATTACAGTGGCGGACTTTTTTTTGTCGAGAAATTTGCAATAGATGTAGATGTAAAAGAAGGTAGTGTGCAATATGCTATTAAAGGAAAGAAATTTTAGATTGTTTTTGCCGTATGTCATAGCCTGTATTGCTTTGCTGATAGTGTTTTTTTCTTATAAACCAAGATCTAGACTTGAATTACCCCATGTTGAGGCTATAAATATCAACACAGGGGGTGTGAAAATAGAACATGTAGAAAACCTATATTATGAAGGGTTACCTAACCCATTTATTGGTAAAGAAAGAACGGAACGATCGATTGTTCAAAGGGGTACTGTTGCATCTCCCAAGCATATCCTCTCGCTTATTATTATCGGTAATAAGAAAATGTGCATCATAGATGGGAAAACGATGAGAGTGGGAGAGAAAAAGAATGGATTGAAGGTATTAGAAATAGAAAGAAATAGTGTGATTGTTTTAGAAAACGGGAAGAAGGGGCGGTTAAATATAAAATGAGAAAAATAGTTTTTTTGGTTTTGGTTTTGTTTTTGGTTACCGCTTGCGTTGCAAATAAGAATATAAAAAGAGAGGAACGCACCGTTGTTCCCCCGCCACCTAAAAAAGAAGCGGTAATCTTAAAGCCTATTATTAAGAAAATATCCCCCTTAGATAATAAATATTTTACATTAAGTGCGAAAGGGATAGATTATAAGGTCGTTTTATACGAGATAGCTAAGGATGCAGGTTTAAATCTTATCATTAAAGAAGATGCTGATTCTGTTGTTCCAGAAAATGCGCATTCTTTGACAGTGAATTTTATAGATCTACCGCTTAGGCAAGCCTTAAATATACTGACAAAGTCCAACAATCTCTTTTACGAGGTAAAAGAAAATGTGCTGTATATAAAAGGATATTCTACGATGGTTTTTCATCTGGGTTTTGTCTCTCATATTCGTTCTTCTACTCTCAATGTAGGAGGAGATGTTCTGGGGGGAGTAGCTACAGAGAATGTAACAAACCCCTTAAGCGGTAACTACGCTCTCAAAGGTTCGGTGAAGGAAGATGCGACTGATATCTATAAGCAGGTTGAAAACGGCATCAAGACATTTTTGTCTGGGAATGGAAAATACTCCCTGGATAAACTCACTGGCACACTGGTTGTGTACGATCAGAGAAAAAATTTAGACAGAATAAGCACATACATTGATAATGTGATGAGAGCTTATGGCAGACAAGTTCTAATAGAGACAAGAATTGTTGAGGTAAGCCTTAATAAGGATAATGAACTGGGAGTTGATTGGCAGGCAATGGGGCATAAGATATTGAACAGAAAATTTGAGTTGAATATGTCACAAACATTGGCTCTTAGTAGTCATACCTTCAGTGTGGGTGTGGCAGGTATTAGAAGTGGTGTAACAGGTGATAAAGCTCTGCTTACTGCTTTGTCCACCTGCGGTAAAGTACACATTATCTCCAATCCCCGGATTCGTGCCTTAAATGGACAACCAGCGTTGATCAGTGTGGGCAAATCTGTTTCTTATATTAAAAAATTGGAATACGAAACGGAAACTGTCACCGGTGGAACGACGACAACAAAACCTACGGTAGAGATCTCTTCTATATTTGACGGAATATTGTTAGGTGTAACACCATATATTAATAAAGATGGAAATATTCTGTTGAGTATTACACCTATAAAGAGTGACATAGAATCATTAAAAGAAGTAAAAATTGGCACCAACACATACACATTACCCCAAGTAAACCTAAGAGAAACATCTACTGTGGTTAGAGTAAAAAGTGGAGACATTGTTATCCTGTCCGGTCTAATTGGAAAAAAAGAAGAAAAGAATGAAAGCAAAGTGCCTCTTTTGGGTGATGTTCCTGTAGTGGGAAATGCATTTAAACAACAAACAAAAACTGTACATAATATAGAATTAGTTATTTTTATAAAGCCACGAATTATCTAATGAGCAAGTTATATGAAGCACTAAAAAAGATAGAGAAAAAGGAGTTGGGGAGAAAAGGAGACAAAAAGATACCCTACACCCTACACCACAAAAGCACGAAGCATCTGTTGGTGATTGTTGTATTTTTGCTGATTATTTTTGCTGGTGGTTTTATAATTGTAACATATACAGAAAAAAAGATTGCTCATATACCTCCTGCTGTTGGTAATTTGGTCAAACAGGTAAACGAGCCATATAAACAGCAGATAAAAAAGGAAATAACCAAAGAAACTGTAAAGAGGGAGGAAAAAGTAACTGCAGTTGAGGAAATGCCGCCGGTGAAAAAAGAAAAAACCGCAATAGTTAAGAAGAAGCTTGTTTTGGCACATACGTCAGAAGTAAAAAAAAATGAAAAGAAAAGCGTTAAAAAGCCCGTTAGAATTAAAAGAGCGATGTTGTCGGATATAAAAAAAAAGCCCATACAGAAAAGGATGTCTACTTACAATATTACAGCTCTTAGTTTGGAGGCACAGAGGAGGGTAGAGAGAGGAGAAATAGAAAAGGCAGTAGACATATATAAAAAGTTACTTCGTATAAGGAAAAGGGATGTATATTTAATGAATAACCTGGGTGCATTGTATGTAATGGAGGGTAAATATACCAACGCGCAACAGATATTAAAGAAGGCTTACGATATCTGCACAGATATAGACATTGCTTTAAATTATGCCAATGCTTTATATAGGGGGGGAAATAAAAGAACTGCCCAAACGGTTTTAAAACATATTAATCCTCTGTTTTTAAAAACAGGTGAGCAAAAGGAAAGTTATAGAACCTTGAAATATCTTCTGGAAAACTGGTGAAATAATATTATGGAAGAGTTCAATTCAAAATACTGTTTTGTTTGTGGTAGGGAAAATAAAGATGGTTTTGGCTTAACATTTTATAAGAAAGGAAACCATATAGAAACTACAGTAAAGATTCCCTCAAGATTTAACGGATACAAGAATATTGTTCATGGCGGCATCATTTCTACATTATTGGATGAGGTAATGAATTGGGCAGCGTATGCATTATCTAAAGATAGGAGATATTGTGTGACGGCGGAGATAACAGTGCGTATTAAGAAATCCATTCCTGCAGAAAAAAAACTCTTGTTATGGGGTGAGATGGTTGAGGATAAGAAGAGAATGCGCATCTGTAGTGGAAAGATATTAATAGAAAATGAGGTTTTTGCTACAGGAGTAGGAAAGCTAATACCTGTGAAAGGTGAATCTCTTCTTAAAGAGTAATGTTGTAATATGACATGTACCATGAAACAAATCTTTCTATACCTTCTTCAATGCTTACTTTGGGATGGAACCCCAGCATTCGCTCGCTTTTCCTTATATCAGCGTAAGTTTTAGGCACATCTCCTTTTTGTAATGGCAGGTATACTCTTCTGGATTTTTTATTTAGCCTTTTTTCTATACAGGATATAAAGCGTTCTAAGGGGATGCTCTGGCCTCTTCCCAGGTTGAATATTTCGTATTCAAAAGGTTTGTTTAAAGATGTAATCGTCCCATCCACAATATCATCAATATATGTAAAATCTCTTTCCATTTTCCCGTAATTATACACTTCTATGATTTTCCCTTCAGTTATTGCCTTTGTAAACTTAAATAGAGCCATATCCGGTCTGCCCCAGGGTCCGTAAACAGTGAAGAATCTTAAGCCTGTTGTGTTTAAATGATATAGATGATGATATGCATAAGCCATGAGTTCATCAGCCTTCTTTGTTGCCCCATATAAAGATAACGGTTTTTCTACGGTATCATCGGCGGAAAAGGGAATTTTTTCATTCCCTCCATATACACTGGAAGAAGAGGCATATACAAAATTATTTACATTATACCTACAAGATAACTCAATTATATTCAAGAAACCCCTAATATTTGACTGTTCATAAGTGAAAGGATTGGTTAGCGAATATCTCACCCCAGCCTGGGCTGCCAGATGACACACAATATCAATTTTAGCTGTTTCAAATACCTTCTCTAATTGTTTAAAATATGCGATATTCAATTTCCGAAAGCTGAAGTTTTTTTCCTTTAATAAGAGAGATAATCTGTCTTTTTTTAATTTTACACTGTAATATTTGTTTAGATTATCTATGCCAATGACCGTGTTTCCCTGAAAAAGCAGCTTTTCTGCCACATGAAATCCTATAAATCCTGCACAACCCGTTACTAAATAAACCACGGTGGCATTATACCTTGACAAACGGCCGTTTGCAAGCAAACGACTTCGTCGTTTGTCTTGACAGCTAAAAAATGCAACATTATACTGAAACTGTTAATATTTTTAATACTTATTGAATGTTGGAGGTAAATATAGTGATTGATTTCCATACTCATACACTATTTAGTGATGGCGAGTTGTTGCCTTCAGAATTAGCCAGAAGAGCAAAAGAGATAGGTTATCGTAGTATATGTTTTACCGATCATGTAGATATGTCCAATATGGAAACGGTGGTAATAGATGTGAAAAAAGCTGTGGGTGGTTTGGAAAAATACTATGCTTTATATGTATTTGCGGGAGTAGAAATCACTCATGTTCCACCCCTTTTAATAAAAGAGATAGTTAAAGAAGTGCGGCTGATGGGAGCAGAGGTAGTTGTTCTTCACGGAGAGACAATTGCGGAGCCGGTAGCAGAAGGCACAAATAAAGCGGCAATTGAAGCGGGAGTGGATATATTGGCCCACCCCGGTCTAATTACAGAAGAAGATGCGTATTTAGCCAAGGAAAAGGGTGTATTTTTGGAAATTTCTGCGCGTAAAAACCATTCTTTAACCAACGGCCATGTGTGGAGTATGGTTAAAAAAACGGGAGGTAGATGTGTAATAAACACAGATACACATGCTCCTGAAGATTTGATTAACAAATCTTTTGCTCGTAGGATCTTGTTAGGTGCGGGCATGAATGAAAAAGAGGTTAAAAATACATTTAATAATGCAGAGTTCCTTCTGCGGGAATTGATAAAGAGGAGAAGATGAAAAAAATATTTTTTGTTTTAGTTTTTTTGCTAATTTTTACCACTGAAGCAGGGGCAAGTTATTATGTGGACTATCGTGTTGCTCCTACTCTAAATACTATTCATATCATTAGCATAGGAAAAGTGGGTAAGGTTTTCCCCGCTGTAGATGGAGATTTTCTCTATATAGGGAACAAAGATGGTAGATTTTATAAAATTAACTGGAGAAAGCGTGATGTTATATGGAAGATAAAATTGAAAACTTCTGTAGAATCATCTGCTGTCTGTTTAAATGATGATGTGTTTATAGGTGATAACAGTGGAGCACTGTATTGTATAGACAAATCCTCCGGGAAGATAAAGTGGAAAAAGCAATTTGACTTTCCCGTATTGGGGAAACTGAATATCTATAAAAACAAAATTTTCTTATGTACTGAGGATAATTCTGTATGGTGTGTTTCAGCCAATTTAGGGGAGGTTTTGTTTGCTTTTCACAAGCCTTATGAAATGGTAAGTTTAAGAGGAGTTTGTTCACCTGTATTTGATGGAGATTTTATGTATGTTGGCTTTAATGATGGCTATATATACAAGGTGGATTTATCTACAGGTGGAGAGAAATGGGGGATATTTGTTGGCCAGGGAGAAAAATTTTTTGATGTAGATGGAGATGTTTCTCTGTCGCAAAATATTGTATTTGTAACTTGCTGCAATGGATGGACGGCAGCGATAGACAAGAAAGAGGGACAGGTTATATGGAAACGCCAAATCTCTTCTTATTCAAATGTCGTAGCTACGCCTGTATTTTTAGTTGTTCCTGCAAAGGATGGTAGAATGATAGCGCTGGACCTGGATAGTGGCGAGGAAATATGGAAGCTTAAGATTTCTCATAAACCTATTTGTGCTTTTACTTTTGTGACGCGTGACATAGTATATGCGCTTACTCAGGAAGGTAAAATAATCGCTATTGACGAAGAAGGGAAGATTGTTAATACAAAAAAATTAGATGGGAGTTTTAATAGTGGTTTTTCTATTTTTAATAAGAGGTTATTTGCTGTAAGTGAAAAAGGAAAGATATTTGTTATTGGAGAATGAGATGATAAAAAAGATCTTTCTTATAATTTTTATTGCATTTTTTTCCACACCTGTTTATGCTCTAAATGTTTCGTCATCTGTAGCTCAAAGAGAAAGTTTTTCTCCTATTGTAGAGAAGGTATTGCCGGCAGTTGTTAATATTCGCACCACACAGATTGTAGAGGGAATCCCATTGACAGGTTTCTTTGATAAGAATGACCCATTCTATCAGTTTTTTAAGCGGTATTTTAATGAGATGCCTCGTGAATATCAGCAAAAGTCATTAGGTTCTGGTTTTATTATTTCTCCTGATGGATATATTTTGACCAATAACCATGTAATTTCGCGGGCAACCAAGATAAAGGTGAAATTACTTTATACAGGCAAAGTTTATGATGCAAGGGTAGTGGGAAGCGATCCCAAAACAGATGTCGCACTCTTGAAAATTAAGGCGTCCCGGAAACTGCCTACAATAGCTCTGGGTAATTCCGACAATATAAAAGTGGGAGATTGGGTTCTGGCGGTAGGCAATCCGTTTGGATTAAATGGCACTGTTACCTGGGGCATTATT
This sequence comes from Deltaproteobacteria bacterium, assembly GCA_021159305.1. Taxonomy (NCBI): domain Bacteria; kingdom Pseudomonadati; phylum Myxococcota; class Myxococcia; species Deltaproteobacteria bacterium. The sequence goes on from JAGGSB010000069.1 coordinate 6,936, forward strand.
AGTGCCAAGGGAAGGGTTATTGGACAGGGTCCTTATGACCATTTTCTGCAAACAGATGCTGCCATAAATCCTGGTAATTCTGGCGGGCCGCTAATAGACATGAATGGAGAAGTTGTTGGTATAAATACCGCTATCGTAGCCTCGGGCCAGGGCATAGGGTTCGCTGTTCCTGCAAATGTAGTGAAAAAACTCATTCCGCAGTTAAAAAAAGGAAACGTTGTTCGGGGATGGCTAGGGGTGCTGGTTCAGAATTTAACACCGGACATGGCAAAGTTTTTTAAGCTTTCCAGCACCTCAGGTGCAATTGTTTCACAGGTAGTGAAAAATAGTCCAGCAGATAAAGCAGGAATTAAAGAAGGAGATGTGATTGTAGAGTATAATGGGAAAAGGCTAAATTCTGCCACCGACCTTCCATATATGGTAGCATTTACAAGACCGGGAGAAACAGTGAATATAAAGGTTGTTCGTGATGGAAAAGAGATTATAAAGCATGTAACGGTAGGAAAGAAACTGAAGAAAATTGCCATGGAGAGGGGAGAAGAAAATAGATTAGGAATAGTAGTGGCAAATATAACTCCTTATGTGCAAAAAGAATATAATTTGAAAACAAACAATGGGGTTGTAATAACAGATATAAAAGAAAATAGTATTGCTCACCTCTCCGGTTTAAGAAAGGGAGATATAATATTGGAAGTGAATAGAAAAAAGGTGGAAGGTGTAACAGATTTTAACAAAAAGATAAAAAAAGCACTGGATAAAAAAATCATTCTTTTTCTGATTAACAGACAAGGTAACCAAATTTACCTTTCCATATCTGCCCATGAATAATAAAAATAAGAAAGATAAAGATTATAAGATTATCAAGTTATCCATAATGTATATTTTAATTGCCTTTGTTCTTGTTTATCTATATCAAGGTTTTTTCGGTGCAAAGAGGGAGACAATTTTTTATAGTACATTCAAGGAATTTGTAGCTCAGGATCGTATTAAGTCTTGTAGAGTATCAGAGAAATACATAAAGGGTATTTATATAGATAAAAGCGGGAAGACGCGTGATTTTGTTACTATCCCGGTTAAAGATCCAAAATTGACCGATGAGCTTATCACTCATGGGGTAAAATTTGAGGGTGTCCCCTCTGCTGACTGGTTGACCAATCTTATCTTTGGGTGGGTAATACCTTTTGGCATTCTTTTTCTTCTATGGTTTTTTATTATTAAAAAAGCAGGGGCATCTGGTAAGGGTTTGTTTAGTTTTGGTAAGGGGAGATATAAAATTTATTCCAGTGAGCGTCCTGATGTAAAGTTTAACGATGTGGCAGGCGTAGAAGAGGCAAAGGTAGAAGTGAAAGAGATAATAGAATTCCTGAGGGATCCACATAGGTTCCAGAGATTGGGCGGAAAAATGCCCAAAGGGGTGCTTTTAGTGGGAGCTCCTGGTACAGGCAAAACATTGCTGGCTAGAGCCACTGCAGGTGAAGCGGAAGTTCCATTTATCAGCATTACCGGTTCGGCATTTATAGAATTGTTTGTAGGTGTAGGAGCAGCACGGGTGAGAGATCTCTTTGCAGAGGCAAAGAAATTAGCGCCATCTATTATATTTATTGATGAAATTGATGCTATCGGTCGAACTAGAGGTGCGGGTGGATTTACCACTCATGAGGAAAGAGAGCAGACTTTAAATCAACTCTTAGCAGAAATGGATGGTTTTGATCCCAGCGGGGGGATTGTTGTTATGGCAGCGACAAACAGACCGGAGGTCCTTGATCCTGCTCTGCTTAGGCCAGGTCGTTTTGACCGGCAGATATTGGTGGATAAACCGGACATAAAGGGAAGAGAGGAAATTTTAAGATTACATGCAAAGAAGATAGTATTGGGAGAAGATGTAGATTTAAAAGTGATTGCCCAGGAAACACCAGGTTTGGTAGGAGCAGACTTAGCCAATATCGTTAATGAAGCAGCGCTCTTGGCAGCCCGAGAAAATGTAGAAAAAGTTTATAAAAAACATTTTGAAGAAGCTATAGACAGAAGGATGGCAGGTTTAGCAAAGAAAAACAGGGCGATGAGTCCTAAAGAGAAAAAAACTGTTGCTTACCATGAATCGGGCCATGCTATTGTTGGTTATCTACTAAAGGGAATAGAAGTTGTGCATAAAGTATCCGTTATTCCAAGGGGGGTTGCTGCATTGGGCTTTACTCAGCAAAGACCCACAGAGGAGCATTATCTAATGCGCAAAAGTGAGATTTTGGATAAGATATGCATGCTGTTTGGTGGAAGGGTGGCAGAAGAAATCGTATTTAGTGATGTATCTACAGGAGCACAAAATGATCTCTATACAGCTACGGAATTAGCTCGAGCTGTGGTGACACAATTTGGGATGAACAAGGAATTAGGTCCTATTGTTTATGAAAGGGAAAGGCAGCCTCTCTTTTTGCCTACGCCATTTTCACCTAAAGAAACATACTACAGCCAGAAAACATCGGAAGCTATTGATAGAGAAACGAGAAAAATTATAGACTATTGTTACAATAAAAGCCAAAAATTGCTTTTAGAAAACAGGTCAAAATTGGATAAACTGGCTCAAAGGCTCTTAGAAAAAGAGATCGTGGACGAAAAGGAATTAAAGGAAATTATGGAGAGTAAAGATGACGAAGAGAGTAAAGCATCTTCTTACAGCGATTGATGCTTCACCATTTTCTAATGCAGCTATGTCTTATGCTATTTATCTGGCGAAACATACAGATGCTCAGATAAAAGCATTGCATGTAGTAGATATTGTAGCTTTAGAAGGTCCTTTTATATATGACATTAGTAGTGCTATAGGCATTGAACCTTTCTTTAATTTTACCGATCAGGTGAGGGCAGCATTAGAATTAAAAGGGGAAACACTCTTGCAATCCTTTAAGGAATTATGCAAGAAAGAGAATGTCAGTATATCCACCGTTTTAAAAACAGGTGTTGTTTCTAAAACAATATTAAAATATGCAGAGGATGCAGATCTTACAATAATTGGTAAACAAGGAGTTAATGCTAAATTTGAGAGAGGTTTTTTAGGAACAAACATAGAAGCGGTGTTGCGTAAAGCAGACAAAACACTTCTTGTTGTTCCGCATCATTTCTTTGATCCTCAACATATTTTATGTGGATATGATGGAAGTAAAATTGCTAAGCGAGCCTTAAGTTGGGCAGAGACACTAAGTTTTTACTTAAAGAAACCTTTAATCGTTGTTACCGTTTATAAGAAGGATAGACAAGGAGCAGAAGAAATCGTAAATGAAGCTAAAAATACAATTACAGGACATAATATTTCTTATAATATAATTGAAAATGAATCACCTTTATCAGGATTGTTAAATGCATTAAAAAAGGTAGAAAGACCGATTCTATGTTTGGGAGCTTATAGCAGAACTCGTCTGTCTGAAATTATACTTGGTAGCACCACAGAAGGTATAATCAAAAGGGCAGAAATTCCAATACTGGTTAGTGTATAACCTCTCCTAATTTGAATATTGGTAAATACATAGCGATGACGATGAAACCTATTATTCCTCCCAGAACAACGATCATTACAGGTTCCATTATGGAAGTAAGATTTTTAACGGTATCATCTACCTCCGCTTCATAGAATCTGGAAACATTTTCTAACATTTCATCTAATGCACCTGTCTCCTCTCCTACAGATATCATTTGAACAACCATCGGTTCAAATATATGCGCCTGCGAGAAAGCATTGGCTACAGTTTCTCCCTTTCTGATCTTGTCTCTTATTGAAGAGAGCGCATCTTCTATAACTTTATTTCCCGCTGTTTTAACAGCAATATTAATGGCTTCCAAAAGTGGTAATCCACCTTTTACCAATGAAGAAATTGTAGTAGACAGGCGAGCAACAATTCCTTTGTTGATTAATTTGCCGAACAGAGGTAGGTGAAGTAAAACATTATCTATAAACTTTCTTGCTCTCTCGTTTCTTTTGTGTAAGAGTTTAATTATTATCACAAGCGCGATGATGCCCAATATAATAGGTAAAAACGCTTTTCTAACAAACATGCTTATATTGATTATTATTGTTGTAGGCAGAGGTAAATGCATGCCCGCAGACTGATAAATTCCAGCAAAAGTGGGAATGACTTTTACCAGTATAAGAATGATTACTGCTATAGCCACTATACTTACAATAACAGGGTAAGCCAGTGCACCTTTAATCTTTCTTTTTAAAGTTAGTGACCTTTCTAAAAGGGCAGCTATATTTTCTAAAGATTCATCAAGATTGCCACCCATTTCTCCTGCTTCTACTGTACTTGTATAAAGTGGCGGGAATACATTTTTATGTTTCCTTAAAGCATCCGCAAAAGACAGTCCCTCTTCTATATTTTTCTTAACATCTCGCAAAATCTCAGCGAATTTCGCGTTTTTCTGCTGATTGGCAAGCACATCTATCGATTTAGTAAGAGAAACACCTGATTTCAGCATCACAAATAGCTGTTTTGTGGAAGTCATCAATTCTTTCTGGTTTACTTTTCGCTTAATGGGCAATGTTATCTTTCGTTTTTCCGTAGTTGGTTTTAGAGAAACAGGAATAAGCCCTTGCTGCTTTAGTTTTAAAATAGCCGATTGCTCGCTTATAGCATCTATGTTTCCCCTTAAAGAATTGCCCGTTTTGTTTTTCCCTTTCCATTTAAAAGTAGGCATTTATACTTTCTCCAACAGTGTTTTTAATTCTTCTTTTTTTAGCGATGCATCTATTGCCTGGTTGTAGGTAATTAATCCCTTATTATACAATTCAATCAATGATTGGTTAAGTGTTTTCATCTTAGTTTTTTCCTGTCCTGCCTGCATGGCAGAATAGATCTGAGGAATTTTATTTTCTCTGATGAGGTTTCTTATAGCGTTGTTGGGTATCATGATCTCCATTGCCAGCACTAAACCTTTATTATTCTTTCTTTTGAGGAGTGTTTGACTTGCCACACCCTGAATGACAGAAGAAAGTTGCACCCTTATCTGATCTTGTTGTTCTGCTGGAAATACATCAACAATACGGGTTATTGTTTCTGAAGCGGAGTTTGTATGCAGTGTGGCAAAGACTAAATGTCCTGTTTCGGCAGCTGTTAACGCTGCTCTTATTGTTTCTAAATCCCTCATCTCTCCAATCAAGATTACATCTGGATCCTGCCTTAAAACATGTTTTAAGGCAGATGCAAAGGTTTCTGTATCACTCCCTATTTCTCTTTGAGAAATCAGTGCTTTTTCATGCCTAAATAAAAATTCTATGGGATCTTCAATTGTTATTATATGGCAATTTTTTTCCTTATTTATTTTGTTTATCAATGCGGCTAAGGTAGTAGATTTTCCTACACCAGTGGGGCCTGTTATAAGCACAAATCCCTGGGAGAGGTTTGTAAAATCTTGAACTACTTTAGATATTCCCAGCCTTTCAAAGGATGGTATCTCAAAAGGTATGCTGCGAAAAGCACCTGCGACACTACTTCTTTGCATATACACATTAGCCCTGAACCGACTTATACCTTTTATGCCAAAAGAAAAATCCACATCTAAGTTTTGCTCAAAGTCCTTTTTCTGTTTTTCTGTCATGATGGAGTAACATAAGTCTTGTGTGTCGCCTGCTGTTAACACGGGATAGCCGTTTAAGTCTTTTAGTTCGCCAGCTATTCTAACTTTTGGTGGAGCTCCTGTAACCAGGTGAAGATCTGATGCACCCAAGTTAATAGTTTTCTTTAAAAGTTCAGTCAGATTGATCTTCATTTTTCCACATCCATAGTTACTCGCAGGACCTCTTCCACAGTGGTTATGCCCTCTTTTACCTTTTTAATTCCATTTTCTCTTAATGTGGAATTACCCTCTTTTATTACCTCTTTTCTCATTTCCTCTAAGTTTTTCCCTTTCAGGATCATTTGCTTAATCATTCTGGTTATAGGGATAACCTCGAATAGGGATGTCCGTCCTTTATACCCGATGTTATTACAATAGGAACAACCTTCTCCTTTGTATACCTTTGTTTTCTCATCTAAACCGAGTTTTCTCAGTGTCTTGGGTGGAACTTCTGCTTCTCTTTTGCAATAGGGGCATATTTTTCTTACCAGTCTCTGGGCAAGAGCTAAAATTAAGGTGCTTGCTATTAAGTAAGGTTCTATTTTCATATCTATAAGTCGTGCAATAGTAGAAATAGCATCGTTGGTATGTAGTGTAGAAAGTACAAGATGACCTGTCAGCGCTGCTTTTGTGGCAATCTCTGCTGTCTCCTCATCTCTGATTTCTCCAATCATTATTATGTCTGGATCCTGTCTTAAAAATGATCGTAGAATACGAGGAAAAGTGAGACCAATTTCTTCTTTTATTTGAACTTGGTTTATGCCTTCTATGTTATATTCTATGGGATCTTCAACGGTGAGGATATTTACCCCCTCTCTATTGATCTTATCCAATGCCGTATAAAGGGTGGTTGTTTTTCCTGATCCTGTAGGACCCGTCACCAAAATCACTCCATACGGGGCTTCAATTGCTTTTTTAACCTTTTTAATGTCTTCTTCTTCAAATCCTAAGTCTTCTAAGTTGAGTCCCGTAACATTTGTTCTGTCTAAGATTCGCAAAACCACCTTTTCTCCAAATATGGTAGGAACGGTGGATACCCTGAAATCAATGTCCTTACCATTTACCTTCAATTTAATTCTCCCGTCCTGAGGTAATCTCTTTTCCGCAATATTTAATTTAGACATAATTTTGAATCGTGAAGACAAAGCGGGGAAAATGGCTTTCGGTGGTTCCATCACTGTATATAATATACCGTCTATTCTATACCTTATGCGAAACAGCTTTTCGTATGGTTCTAAATGGATATCTGATGCATCTCTCTCTACTGCACCTTGTATAATCTTATTTGCCAATCTTATGATCGGTGACTCTCCTGCCTTTTTCTCTCCTGCTATTTCTTCTTCCTCCATGCTGGATGGAGCTTCTACTACATCTATCTCTTTTATCTCTTTTATTTCCTTATCTAAATCTAAGTTCATAGTCTTTTGCTTAAACAGGAGAACATCTCTTTCCTTAGGTTTTTTGTAATATTTGTCTATTGCCTCAGCTATCGAGTTTTCTGATGCGATGAGAGATATAATTTCCTTGCCTGTTATTTGCTTTATATTTTCTAAAGCAACAATGTTTGTAGGATCGGACATGGCTACCTTTATTTTCCCATTTTCCTCTGCTATGGGAATCAATTTGTATTTCTCAGCTACATCTACTGGTATTAAATTAATAACATTGTCTTCTATTGTAATCTTTTTAAAATCTACAGATTCACCGTTATCTGCCTGCAAGAAGGAGTACAGCTCGCTTTTTTCCAAATCCATAAATTCAAAACTTGCTTGTTTTTGCAAAAAGAACTCTAATTCATCCTCGGTGATGATACCCTCTTCTACTAATATAGCGCCTATTTCTTTTCCCGTTTTCTTTTGTTTTTCCAGAGCAATATCCAATTGCTCTTTATTGATTTTCCCTGAGCTTAAGAGTAATTCTTTTAACGGAATACTCATTTAAACAATCTCCCCAATTGGTTTGATGATGCTCTTTTATCTGTCCATATGTAAAATGAAATTAATGCTTGTTCTATAAGCATATCTTTCCCATCTATAGTTCTAATTCCCCTTCTTCTTGCTTCATATTGTAAAGGGGTTTCATCGTAGATAAGTTCATAAAAAACAGCATCCTTTTTTAAAATAGAAGGCGAAAAAAGCATTTCATCATCTTTGTTTAAGCCGCAGGATGTAGCATTTATTATTATCTTTGCATCTTTTAACATCTCTTCCTGTGAAAGTGGATACACCTTTACATTTTTAAATTTTTCCTTTAATTTTACAGCTTTTTCATAGGTGCGGTTGAACACCATAACAAAAGCATTTTCTTTTAATAGTGCATATACAACGGCCCTTGCCGCTCCACCTGCTCCTATTACTGCCACCTTTTTCCCTCCTATATGAGGAACATGCTTTTTTAATGATGTAATAAAACCTATGCTGTCTGTATTGTAACCCTTAATTTTACCTTGTTCAAGTTTTATTGTGTTTACTGCCCCTATAATGCGAGCTTCTTCATCTACCTCATCTATGTATTTCATAATTTTCTCTTTGTAGGGCAGAGTAATATTGCATCCCTGGATTTTTAGTGCTTTTAAGCCATTTACCGTATATTTTAACATATAAGATTCAACATCAAATGCTACATACACGGCATTTATGTGAAAATAATTGAACAAGAAGTTGTGAATACCTGGGGAAATAGAATGTTTTATGGGATGTCCTATAATTCCATACAATTTCGTTTCTGTCGTTATTTTCATGTTATTTTTATTATTCTTTTATTGTTTAAAATTGTAAATTCTATTTTCCAAAGAAATGTTATCATGTTTTCTATTTTTTCTCCCCACTCGCAAACAATTACCCCTTCCTTTTCAAAGATTTCTTCTATCTCTTCAACTGTTTTTAGTCTATATAAATCTATGTGATAGAATGGAATACATCCTTTATATTCCTTGACAATAATAAATGATGGACTGCCGCAAAAATCTGTTTCTCTATATCCCAGACCAGTGAAAAATCCGTGCGTAAACACTGTTTTTCCCGTCCCCAATTCTCCTATAAGGAGAATAACTATATTGCCTTTTTCTTTCATCCATTTTCTTTTTATAATTTTTGCCAATCTCTTTCCAAGAATAAAGGTTTGTTTCGGAGAGAAACTCGTAAATGTTTTCATCTAACCTTAACATATAATATAGCATAAAATATTGTCAATTCTTTTTTTATGAGATAGTATATTTAAAGGAGGTAGGAAATGGTAAAAGTAAAGCGGGCACTTTTAAGCACATTTGATAAGGAAGGATTGGAAAATCTAGCTTCTACATTGTCTAAATTGGATGTAGAAATTATTTCCACTGGAGGCACAAGAGATTTCTTACATAAAAATGGAATAGATACGACATCTGTTGGAGAACTTACGGGTTTTCCTGAAATGTTTGAGGGTAGAGTGAAAACACTGCATCCAAATATATTCGGAGCTATTCTTGGCCCTCGAGACAGCAGGGAAGAATTTGAAAAATTTTCGCTAAAGCCTATAGATATGGTGGTGGTGAATCTTTATCCTTTTGAAAAGATGATAGGTGAAAGTGAAGATAAGCTTATTGAGAATATAGATATTGGTGGAGTAGCTTTGCTGCGTGCAGGAGCAAAAAACTTTAAATATGTAGTTGTTCTTACCGATATTAAAGATTATCAGTTAATAGAAGAAGAACTCATAAAAAACAAAGGTTTTACCTCTTATGAGCTAAGAAGATATCTGGCTGGTAAAGCATTTTCCCTTACTTCATATTATGATGCTATGATTAACAATTATTTTGCGGATGATATAAAAAGAGACTTTGCCTTACCTCTAAAATTTATACATTCTTTAAGGTATGGAGAAAATCCTACTCAAGAAGCGATATTGTATGGAAAACCGAAGACTAAGTTTTTTGATGTTCTGGGCGGAAAGCAATTGTCTTTTAATAACATCTCTGATATTGACGCTACTTTTAGGTTGTTGAAGGAATTTGATGAGCCATTTTCGGCGATAATAAAACATAGTAATCCTTGCGGCGCTGCATGTGCGGAAGATGTTAAAGAAGCCTTTTTGAGAGCAAAAGCATCAGACAATATATCTTATTTTGGAGGTATAGTTGGTTGCAACAGGAGTGTAGATAAAACATTAGCCGAAGAGGTTACAAAAGACTTCTTTGAAGTGATAATAGCGCCTTCTTTTACGCACAGTGCATTAAATATCTTAGCTAAGAAAAAGAATTTGAGAATTATAAAGATTTCAATGGACGCGGATATAAGCAAATGGGATATGAAAACTATATGTGGCGGGTATCTTACTCAACAGACAGATGATAGAAGAAAAATAAACTTTGATGTAGTAACAAATATAACATTAAGTGAAAAAGATGAAGAAGATCTATTTTTCGCCTGGAAAATAGCAAAACATGTAAAATCTAATGCCATAGTTATAACCAATAATAAACAGGTGTTAGCTATAGGTGGAGGAGAAACGAGCAGGATAGATGCCTTAAGGGTAGCTGAGTTGAAAGCTTCTATTAGAAAACACAAACTTAAAGGTGCCGTAATGGCATCGGATGGGTTCTTTCCTTTTGCTGATTCTATTGAATTGGCTAGTAAAATAGGCATAAGAGCCATCATTCAGCCTGGCGGGTCTATAAGAGATAAAGAGGTGATAGATAAAGCGAATGAATGTAAGATACCTATGGTATTTACACATGTTAGATGTTTCAGGCATTGACCTTTTAATATGTGTCTGGTAAACTTTGCTCAAATTAAGATAAGGAGTAGTTAAATGTGGAGTTCTACAATTGAGGATGTAAAACCAACTAAGAAGAAAATCTATATGAAGTTGCCTTTTGAGAAAGTTGCGCAAAGGTTTGATGAATATGTAAATCGTTTAAGAAAAAATGTAACTATAAAAGGTTTTAGAAAAGGGAAAGCGCCAAAAACGCTGATATTACAGCAATATGGAGAAGAAGCAAAACGGGATACAACAAAAGAGCTTTTAAAAAACGGTTATCAAATAGCGACCGACAAGTATAAATTGGAACCGGTATCTGAGCCTGCATTTACTGATTTAAAGAATGAGGATAATACTCCATTTTCCTTCAATATTATAGTAGATGTAAGACCAAAATTCGAATTAAAAGAATATAAAGGAATAGAGATAGAAAAAAAGAAAGTGGAAGTTACCGATGAAGATGTAGAAAAAGCGATTCGTAGTTTGCAGAGTGCCTTTGCCAAATTAGAGGATATAAAAGAAAGAAAAGTCAAAAATGGTGATGTAGTAATAATAGATGTGGAAGCAAGGGAAGGAGAGAAAAAGATAGATAGTATAAGCGGAGATAATGTTTATTTAGAATTGGGCAGAGGAAATCTTAAGGTTGAAGGAATGGAAAAAGAAATTGTGGGCATGGAGGTAGGAGAGAAAAAGTCTTTTGAAAAACAATTTCCGCAGGATTATTCTGATGGAACATTGAGAAATAAAAAGGTTACATTCGTCATAAGTCTTAAGACAGCAAGAGAAAAACATCTTCCTCCTATAAATAATGACTTTGCCAGCAAGATAGACAAAAGTCTTAATACAATAGAGGATTTAAGGAAAAAACTCAGGGAAAGAATACAGCGAACGAAAGAAGAACAAGAAGAAGCAAGAGAAAAGGATGAAATGATGGAAAAATTACTTGGACAATATGATTTTGATCTTCCTGATAGTTTGGTGACACAGGAAACAAGTGCAATGATTATGGGCTATCTACGAGAGCTACATTACAGAGGAATTGACATTAAGCAGGAGAAATATGAACATTCTAAGATGAGAGAAAAATTTGAGCCAGAGGCAAGGAATAGAGTGAAAACAACATTTATTCTCCTTAAAATAGCGGACAAAGAAAAGATGAGTATTAATGAGAAAGAGCTAAAGGAATTTATAAGCAAAGACGCACAAACAAAAGGTTTTTCTACTGATGAACTTTACGAAAGGTATGCAAAAGAGAATGTATTGTCCCTGGTTAAAACAGATGCATTAAGTGAAAAAGTAGTAGATTTTCTCTACAAAAATGCAATATTTAAGGAGCAATAATGGGGTTAGTGCCTATTGTTATTGAAAAAACACCGCGCGGAGAGAGAGCCTATGATATATTTTCCAGACTTCTTAAGGAAAGAATTGTTATCTTGGGAAACGCTATAGATGATGAGGTGGCAACTTCTATCACCAGTCAGCTACTTTTTTTGGAATCTGAGAATCCCGATAAGGATATTTATATGTATATCAACAGTCCAGGAGGTGTTATCACTTCAGGTTTTGCCATCTATGACACAATGCAGTATATAAGACCGCAGATTGCCACTATATGCATAGGACAGGCAGCATCTATGGCTACTATTTTCCTGGCGGCAGGAAAGAAAGGGAAGCGTTATTCGTTGCCGCATTCGAGAATAATGATTCATCAACCTGCAGGAGGAGTCCATGGCAAAGCTACAGAAATTGAGGTTCATGCTAGAGAGATACTTAAATTAAGAAAAGATCTAAATAAGATTCTCGCCTTTCACACTGGTAAAAGAATATCTACTATTGAAAGAGATACGGAGAAGGATTACTTTATGAGTCCGGAGGAGGCATTAGAGTACGGTATAATTGATGAAATATTAATTAAAAGAGGGGAAAAGAATGAAAGATGTGAATAATGAGTTGAGATGTTCATTTTGCGGTAGAACACAAAGCGAAGTGAAGAAACTTATTGTCGGCCCTGGTGTTTATATATGTGATGAGTGTGTGGTATTGTGCAATGGTATATTAGCGGAAGATGAGGTAAAAAACAAAAGACAGGGAGATAAGAAACTTCCTGTACCAGAGGAGATAAAAAGACAGTTAGATGAATATGTAATTTCTCAGGAAGAAGCGAAAAAGACACTTTCTGTTGCTATTTATAATCACTACAAGAGAGTTAACCGCCTACGCAGTATGTTACCTCAACTGAAAGGTGTAGAGTTAGAGAAAAGCAATGTCTTATTGATCGGACCTACGGGAGTGGGTAAAACATTGTTGGCAAAGACGATGGCTAAGATACTTGATGTTCCATTTGCTATTGCTGATGCTACATCCCTCACAGAAGCAGGGTATGTAGGAGAAGATGTGGAGAATATACTGGTAAGATTACTACAAGCAGCAGATTACAATGTATCTTTGGCGGAGAGAGGCATTGTTTATATTGATGAGGTAGATAAGATCGCCAGAAAATCTGAAAATGTTTCTATAACCAGAGATGTTTCAGGGGAAGGCGTGCAACAGGCATTGTTAAAAATTATCGAAGGCTCTATAATTAATGTTCCTCCATACGGTGGAAGAAAACACCCTCAGCAAGAATTTATTCAAATAAATACAGCAAATATATTGTTTATATGTGGGGGAGCGTTCAGCGGTTTGGAAGACATCATAAAGAAAAGGTTGGGACAATCAAGCATAGGATTCAAAGAACCTGTTAAATCCAAGACAAATGAGGACGCAAGAAAAATACTAAGACAAGTAACAACAGGTGATCTTTTGTCTTATGGGCTTATACCTGAGCTCATCGGTAGATTGCATATTACAACTGTTTTTGATGAGTTGAGTGAAGATGATTTAGTAACAATCCTCACTAAGCCCAAAAATGCGTTACTAAAACAATATGTTGAGTTGTTTGAGTTAGATGGTGTATCTCTGGTTTTCACGGATGATGCTATTAAAAAGATAGCACGGCTGGCTACTAAGAGAAAGGTCGGGGCGAGAGGTCTTCGTAGTATTACAGAAGATGCGATGATTGATATAATGTACAGCATTCCCTCTGAAAAGGATATTACTAAGTGTGTTATAAATGGCGATTGTATTGAAAAAAAAATCAAACCATTACTTGTAAGAACAACATCTAAAAAGGTGAGTTCCAAGATATGAAAGGCACAACAGTTATTGCTGTCAAAAGAGATGGAAAAACAGCTGTTGCTTGTGATGGGCAAGTAACGATGGGAAATTATGTGGTAAAGGCTGGAGCCAGGAAGATAAGAAGGCTATATAATGATAAAGTCTTGGCAGGATTTGCAGGTTCTACAGCAGATGCATTTACATTGTTTTCTCGTCTGGATAATAAATTGGCTGAGTTTTCTGGCAATCTTACCCGGGCATCAGTGGAATTGGCTAAAGACTGGAGAACAGATAAAGTTTTGAGGAGATTGGAAGCGGTGATGCTTGCCGCTGACAGAGATAATATGTATCTCATCTCTGGAGCAGGAGATGTAATGACTCCTGACGACAATTTATACGGCATTGGCTCGGGTGGACCTTATGCTTTAGCTGCAGCACGAGCGCTGGTTAAATACACAGATTTAGATGCAAAGAGTATTGCTGTGGAAGCTGTGAAAATTGCATCTTCCATTTGTATTTACACTAATGGAAATATCATTGTGGATGTATTGGAGGATAAATGAGAGATTTTACACCTCGGGAAATTGTTCAATATTTGGATAAATATATCATTGGACAAAACGAAGCAAAAAAAGCGATAGCTATTGCTTTAAGAACACATTATCGCAGGCAGCTTTTGTCTCCGGAAATAAAAGAGGAAGTTACTCCTAAAAATATTCTCATGATTGGCCCTACCGGCGTAGGTAAAACGGAGATTGCTCGCCGCATCGCAAAACTGGCAGATGCTCCATTTATAAAAGTAGAAGCATCTAAGTTTACGGAAGTAGGATATGTGGGAAGAGATGTGGAGTCTATGGTAAGAGATCTGGCAAGAGTAAGTATGGAAATGGTAAGAAAAGAAGAATTTAAAAGGGTGGAAAAAGGAGCAGAACAAGCAGCAGAAGAGAGAATATTGGATGCACTGATTCCTCCTCTGGAGACAGGCGTTTCTCAGGAAGCAGAAGATGCTATGGCAAAAGAGAAAATAAAAAATACCAGGGAAAAGTTTAGAGATAAGCTTCATAAGGGAGAATTAGATAAAAAAACTGTGGAAATTTCTATCAATGAGTCTTCCTCTGCTGGTCCTATTCCAATGGTAGAGGTCTTTGCACCGAATTTAGAGGATCTGGATGCCAATATTAAAGATATGTTGGGGAATTTTTTGCCGAAGAAGAAGAAGAGAAAAAAGGTGAAGGTAGAAGTAGCAAAGAGATTGCTAAAAGAGGAAGAAGCACAACGGTTAATTGACAATGATAAAATAATAGAAGAGGCTAAAAGGCGAACGGAACAAAGGGGTATTATATTCATTGATGAGATAGATAAAATTGCAGGTAGAACAGGGGGTTCCGGCCCGGATATTTCTCGGGAAGGTGTCCAGAGAGATATTCTCCCTATCGTAGAAGGAAGTGTAGTGAATACAAGATGCGGTACGGTGCATACAGATCATGTTCTATTTATTGCCGCAGGAAGTTTTCATACGGTTAAACCTTCGGATCTTATTCCTGAACTTCAGGGCAGGTTTCCTATTCGGGTAGAACTCAAACCATTAAAAAAGAAAGATTTTGTAAATATATTAACAGAACCAGAAAATGCATTGATAAAGCAATATGTGGAGCTTTTGAAGACAGACGGCGTAAAGCTCTCTTTTAAAAAGAATGCAATAGAAAAGATGGCAGAGTTTGCAGTAGAGGTAAATGAGCAAGCAGAAAACATAGGAGCGAGAAGATTACATACAATTTTAGAAAAATTGTTGGAAGATATATCCTTTGATGCACCATCCAGCGGTAAAAAGACTATTGCTATAAATGCTCAATATGTGGAGAAAAAACTTTCTAATATTGTAGAGGATAGAGATTTAAGCAAATATATACTTTAATTAAATAACCTCGCCGTTTGGCGTGGGGTATCATTAGATGTCATTCCGCCCCCGCATCGGTGTGCGGGGTGACATTACTTGATGCGGAATCTG
>JAGGSB010000070.1 GCA_021159305.1 Deltaproteobacteria bacterium
TTATCTGCAGAATCATAAACTGCAGGTTATATCTTATTATAATTCTTGTTGAAAAATAGAAGGGCGGTAGCTTGTCCAGACAGCGGATAGTTAGAGAAGTGTGAGTGTAAGTGAGAAAGAAATAATCCACGAATGACACCCCGTTAAATAAAAAGATTTACCCCTGATACGGTCATACCCTGATGAAATATTTTCGTACCTCAAATTTCACAGGGCAAGCTTCCCTACCCCGGTGGAGTAGATCAAGCACTGCACGGGGCAGGCAGGGCAAACGGGGCAGGCAAATTACTATCCACTATCCACCATCATACACTTACACTATCCGTTTAATGGGGTGTAATTAGTGGATAAAAGATTTGGAGTTTTTCAATGAATATTAAACAAATCGAAACTAAACTGAAAGAGAAGAAAAGCTATTTAGAGGAAAATTTTCATATTAAAGAAATAGGAATATTTGGTTCATTTATTAGAGGAGAACAAACTGCAAGTAGCGATATAGATATTCTTGTTGACTTTGAGAAGGGACACAAGGACTTTTTTAATCACATGAGATTAAAATATTATCTTGAAGAGCTTCTTGAGAGAAAAGTTGACTTTGTGATAAAAAATGCGCTTAAATCAAGGTTGAGGGAAAGGATTTTTAGTGAGGTTGAATATGTCTAAACAGAGAAGGGATTACATTCTTTTCATAGAAGATATCTTAACTTGCATTGAGAAGATCGAAAGATATACAAGTAATGTCTCTTTTGAAGGTTTTAGTAGAAACAATATGGCTGTTGATGCTGTTATACGAAATTTTGAAGCAATTGGTGAAGCGGTAAAAAAGATTCCAAACGAAACAAAGAAAAAGTATACAGGCGTAGAATGGAAAGAAGCTGCAGGATTTAGAGACGTTTTAATTCATGATTATTTTGGAATTGACATAGAAGCTGTATGGGACTCAGAAAAAGCATCAGAAAGAGGAGCGAAGAATAATTAACAGCTCTCTTACCATAGATTTATGGAAAAGAATTATAAGATTCTTAGTTTTATAGAAAAGAATAATAGCTCTACACAGAGGGAGATCGCAAAGGGTGTAGGTTTAAGTCTGGGTATGGTAAACTATGTGTTGAAAGAACTTGCCAAAAAAGGCATCATAAAGATGGAAAATTTTAGAAAAAGCAAAAATAGATGGTCATACAAATATATTCTTACACCGAAAGGCATAGAAGAAAAAACAAAAATTACTTACGGTTTTCTAAAACAAAAGATGACTGAATATAATAGAATAAAAAAACAAATAAAAGAATTAAAAAAAGAAGTAGTCCTTAAGCATAAATCTTATGAAAAAGATATGGATAAATAAATCAAATTCCTTTAAGGAAGCAGAAAAGTTTGATGAGAATTATTACCGGCAGATGACTGCTACCCAGAGACTTGAAATAATGCAATTTTTAAGAGAGTTAAATTTTAAACTTAAATCCGAGAAACGAGATGAAAGTGGAAAAAGACTACGAAGATTTATTAGAATTATTCAACAAAAATAAAGTAAGATGCTGCATAATTGGTGCATATGCGGTGGCTTTTTATGTTAGGCCCAGATATACCAAAGATATGGATATATTGGTAGAGGCAACTGTTGATAATGCTGAGAAAATTCTAAAATCTCTTGAGGAGTTTGGATTTAAAAATGCGGGATTAAAAAAAGAAGACTTTATAGAAAAAGAGAGGATAATTCAATTGGGTTTCGAGCCTATAAGAATTGATTTAATTACTTCTATAGAGGGCTGTAGCTTTAAAGAAGTCTGGGAAAATAAAACCGTAGGAAAATACGGAGAACAAGAAGTTTATTTTATTGGACTGAATGAATTGATAAAAAATAAGAAAAAATTAGACCGCAAACAGGACCAGGCAGATTTAGAAATTCTGCTGAAATTTAAAGAATCGCAGAAGCAACCGACTAAAAAAGGATAAGGGAAAAAGGATAAAGATGGAAGAAAATAGTTTTAAGAATAAGAAGAACTTGCAAGGGCGCACATTTAACTTTGCAGTGGAAATAATCAAGCTCTTAAAAGAAGTTAAATATTCAAAAGAGAATGATGTTATAAAATATCAATTAGCAAAATCAGCTACTTCAGTTGGTGTAAATTACGATGAGGCTCAAGGGGCGTATAGTAAGGAAGATTTTAAATATAAAATTGGTATTTGCTTTCGTGAGGCAAAAGAAAGTAACTATTGGCTAAGAATTATGAAGGCAACAGGTATTTTAAATGGTGCCAGTTTGGATTATTTAGTAAAAGAATCAGAAGAGATTAAAAATATCTTCGCAAGCATAAACAAGAAAATTCATTATCGCAAAGATGTATAAGATTTTATCCTTTATCATTTATCCTTTATCATTGATACTATGAAAGGAATAATTTTAGCAGGCGGCGCAGGAACAAGGCTATATCCGGCAACAAAGATTATCTCTAAACAGCTTCTTCCAGTTTACGACAAACCTATGATTTATTACCCCTTGTCAATTTTAATGCTTGCAGAAATAAGAGATATTTTAATAATTTCTACACCTAAAGACTTGCCAAGATTCAACGATTTATTTGGTTCCTCTTATGCAGGAATTAAGTTTTCATACGCCGAACAACCACAGCCTAATGGCATCGCAGAAGCCTTTATTATTGCAGAGCAATTTATCAAGGATGATAATGTTTGTTTGGTTCTTGGTGATAATATATTCTACGGTCATGGATTGACGAAAATGTTGGTGAATGCAAAAAAAAGTATAAAAGACGAAGGCGGAGCAGTAGTATTCGGGTATTATGTGAATGACCCTCAAAGGTATGGCATAATTGAATTCGATAGAAATGGAAATGTTCTATCAATAGAGGAAAAACCAAAAAATCCCAAATCCAATTATGCTGTAACAGGACTATATTTTTATGATAATAATGTGGTTAGAATAGCAAAGAACATAAAGCCTTCTCGGAGAGACGAGTTAGAAATTACAGATGTAAACAAGGTTTATCTTGAAGAAAAAAAACTCAAGGTAGAACTTTTTGGCAGGGGTTTTGCCTGGCTGGATACAGGCACACACGAAAGCCTGATTGATGCTTCACGATTTATACAGACAGTAGAGATAAGGCAAGGTTTAAAAATCGGCTGCATTGAAGAAATTGCATATAACAACAGATGGTTGACCAAAGAACAGCTCATCAAACTTGCTGAACCAATGAGGAAGAATGGATATGGAAAATATTTATTAGATTTGGCAAACGAAAGTTAGTGTGAGTGTAGGTGAAGGTGTGAGTGTGAGTGGAGGTGTGGGTGAAGGTAAAGTTTGAAAGACTGGAAATTCCTGAGGTAATAATTATTGAACCGGTTGTTTTTGAAGATGAAAGGGGATATTTTTTTGAAAGCTATCAAAAAGAAAAATTTAAAGAGATAGGCATTGATGTGGATTTTGTTCAGGACAATCAATCTTTGTCCATTAAAGCAGGAACAATAAGGGGACTGCATTATCAGCTTAATCCGAAAGCCCAGGCTAAGCTTGTGAGGGTAATAACAGGCGCGGTTTTTGATGTTGCTGTAGATATAAGGAAAAATTCACCAACATTTAAAAAGTGGGTGAGTGTTATTTTAACGGCAGATAATAAAAGACAGATATTCATTCCCAAGGGATTTGCTCATGGTATATGCACATTAACCCCAAATACTAAAATTTTGTACAAGACAGATGAATTTTATTTTAAGGAATATGAAAGAAGTATTAGATGGGATGACCCGGATATAAATATAAAATGGCCGCTTGAGGATATTGGCGAAGTTACACTTTCTGAGAAGGATAAGAACGCACCATTTTTAAAGAATGCGTTCTTAGTTTATAGTTACTGGTGAATAGTTGGTAGTAGAGGAATGAAAGATTACAAGGATTTGGAAGTTTGGAAAAAGTCTATGGATTTGGTTGTAGATATTTATAAATTGATAAAACAATTGCCAAAAGAAGAAACCTATGCTTTATCTGATCAGATTAGGAGGTCTGCTGTTTTTATTCCTTCAAATATAGCAGAAGGAGCATCTAGAAAATCAACAAAGGAGTTTGTCAATTTTTTGTATATAACATTAGGATCATCCAGTGAATTGGAAACTCAACTTATTTTAGCAAGAGAAATTGGTTACGTGAATAATGAAAATTTAAAACAGATTTTAGCAGATTTAATTATTATCCGTAAAATGATTCATTCACTCATAAATTATTTAAGGGGTAAGCAAAAATGAGCGATCAATTAACTATGAACTATCAACTATCAACTAAATTCCTCGTCACTGGTGGTGCAGGCTTTATGGGTAGTGAATTTGTAAGGCAGGGCATAAAAAAAGGATATAAAGTTGTAGTTCTGGATAAGCTAACTTATGCTGGAGATTTTAAAAGACTTAAAGGGTTTAAAGGAAAATTTAACTCTTATAAAGTAGATATAACAGATAAGCAGAGTGTTGAAGAAGTATTTAAGTTAGAAAAACCAGGTGTTGTTGTTCATTTTGCAGCAGAGACACATGTAGACAGAAGCATAGTGGATGCCGCACCTTTCATCGAGACAAACATAAAAGGAACTCAGGTGTTATTGGATACTGCTAAAAAATACAGTGTTAAAAAATTTATCAATATATCAACAGATGAAGTTTATGGCGAATTGGGAAATGATGGACAGTTTTATGAGACAACTCCGTTAAATCCCCATTCTCCCTATTCTGTGAGCAAAGCCTCTGCCGACATGCTGGGCAGAGCTTACTACAGAACTTATGGCTTGCCAGTTATCACTATCAGACCATCAAACAATTATGGCCCCTGGCAGTATCCAGAAAAGCTCATACCCGTTGTTATATTGAAAGCCTTAAATAATGAAAAGATTCCTGTTTATGGAAAGGGGGAAAATATCAGGGAATGGCTCTATGTGGAAGATTGCATGGATGCAGTTTTTAAGATTATTGAGAAGGGGAAAGCTGGAGAGATTTATAATGTAGGAAGTGGCCAGGAAAGAAAAAATATAGAAGTGGTTAGAAGTGTATTGTCTATGATGAATAAACCGCAAAGCTTGATAGAATTTGTTAAGGATAGACCCGGCCATGACTTTAGATACTCTTTGAATGTAAATAAAATAAAAAATGAAATAGGTTGGGAGGCAAAAACCAGCTTTGAAGAAGGAATAAAAAGGACAGTTAGCTGGTATCTATCCAATGTTGATTGGCTAAAAAGCAAGCTCAATGAACTTAAAGAATACTGGAAAAAGGTATATGAGTAAAATTGTTCTTCTTGGTGCAAATGGCCAATTGGGGAACGACATAAAAAAGGTTTTTAAAGAATCTGACACAAAACTTATCCCATTAACGAGGGAAGATTTAGATGCCGAAAAGGATGATGTAAATAAGAAACTTGAGAGATTCAGAGGCACGGATTATTTAATAAATACCATTGCATACAACAAAGTTGATGACGCAGAGGATTTTATAGGTAAGGCGTTTAAGACCAATTCATTTTTTGTTTATAAATTATCTAAGTTTTGTACCTCAAATGATGTTACCTTGATTCATATAAGCACGGATTATGTATTTGATGGCAAGAAAAATGAACCTTATAAAGAAACAGACCTTCCAAATCCATTAAATGTCTATGGGAATTCAAAGTTGGCAGGTGAATTTTTTGTAAGAAACTATTGCGAAAAATATTTTATTTTCAGAATATCTTCTCTGTTCGGTATTGCAGGCTCAAGAGGCAAAGGCGGAAACTTTGTTGAAACAATGATAAAGTTGGCAAAAGAAAACAAACCATTGAAAATTATCTCTAATCAGTATATGTCTCCAACCCACACACTTGATGTAGCAAGGACAATCAAAACATTTATTGATAAGGATATTAATGAATATGGCATTTATCATGCTTGTAACACTGGTCTTTGTAGTTGGCATGAATTTGCAAAAACCATATTTGAATTCACTAACATAAAAGCCAATCTTTCAGAGATTACTTATGAAGACTACAAAACAAAAGCGAAAAGACCAAAATATTCGGTAATGGACAACACAAGAGTTTCCAAATATTACAAAATGCCAGAGTGGGAAGAGGCATTGAAGGAGTATTTAGTTGAAAAAGGGTTGATGGTTGAAGAATGAAAGATTGCAATGAACAAATCACCCCGTTAAATAGCTACACATTTCACGGGGCAGGCGAATCACGCCTCACGGATTACCAATTACCAATTACTTCCCACCATCCACCATCATGTACCCACACTAATCAGTTGATGTTAAATGTCTTGCGG
>JAGGSB010000071.1 GCA_021159305.1 Deltaproteobacteria bacterium
CTAAAGCCCTCTCTTTTGGCCTTAGATTATGGTTTATCAGGTGTTCACTTTTAAATCGTAAATCTAATAAAAACAGTTCACTTTTAATTTTTAAATGACAAAGGCAATTCGATTTATTGACAATCTTAGTTGCATATGCTACTATCGTGCGAATGGTTACAAAAAGGGGTAAGGCTGCAGATTACACGCTCAAAAATTCATTTGGATACAGCATTAATAGGGTCACAAATGCTATTCGCAACCAGTTTAACAAGTGTTTAAAACCATTTGGCATTACAGGAGAGCAATTCGCAATAATGAAAGTAACCAACGATCATTCAGGCTCAATACAGACGCAAATAGCCAAAATAATATCAAAAGATAAAACAACTATTACAAGAGCAATTAATTCACTTGAAAAAAAAGGACTTATTCTTAAAAAAAGAGACAAAAGAGATAAGCGAGCATACTCAATTGAAATAACCGAAAAAAGTAAAGAAATCCTTTCTAAAACCATACCTATTACTGAAAAATATGATGAGTTGGTAAAAAGCAAACTCATCAGTAAAGAAGTTGAAACTTTCTTTAAAATCCTGGATATCATGCTTGAAACCTGCAAAGAATGGCCTTAAAAAGGAGGATCTGCTAATGAAAATTTTGTCCAAAATATTTATGATATTACTGGTGGGCTTGAGTGTTTTTATTATTGATGGACAATGCAAAGAACACGAAACTCCAGCCCATAAACAAATACCTATCACTACAGTGGATGTTTACAAGGTTTTAAAACCATCAAACATTCCAATTGTGTTGAAATACCCTGCAAGACTCAAAAGTGTAAAAAAAGTTCAAGTTGTAGCAAGAGTAACAGGTACATTGATAAAGAAATTTTATACAGAAGGGCAATTTGTTAAAAAGGGTGATTTGCTATACAAGATAGAGCCGGACAGTTATCAGGCAGCAGTAGATGGGGCAAAAGCGCAGCTTCAACGTGCTCTTGCTATGTTTAATAAAGCAAAAAGGGATTGGAATCGTATTAAAGCCTTATATGAGGAGAATGCAGTAAGCCAGCGGGAAAGAGATGCGGTTTTATCAGTTTATGAAATTGCTAAAGCTGACATTGCAAACGCCAGAGCAAACCTAAAGATGGCAACAATTAATCTAAACTACACTTCTGTTAAGGCGCCCTTAAGCGGTATTACGGGGCTAAAATGCACAGATGTGGGAAATTTTGTAACAAACGGAACACCGCTTGTTACAATAACAAAGGTTAATCCAATATATGCTGAGTTCTCAATTCCTAACATAAATATTATCAGGGAAAAATATTATATCAAAAATGGCAGTTGGGAAAAGCCGACAGATGGCAAAATTAAAGCCGTTATCAAGATCAATGGTAAACAGTACAAAGAAACTGGCTTTGTTAATTTTATAGACACAAATATAGATATCCAAACCTCTACCGTTAAAACGAGGGCAATATTTCAAAATCTAAAGAGATATTTAATGCCTGGGGAATTTATTAGAATTATGCTGCATGGACTCATTAGAAAAGATGTCATCATGATACCGCAGGAGGCTGTTTTGCAAAACCCTCTCGGCACCATGGTATTTGTTGTAGATAAAGGAAAAGCTCAAATAAAACCCGTAAAACTTGGCGAAACATCAGGAAATTATTATATCATTGAACAAGGCTTACAAGAAGGCAATCTGGTAATTGTCAATAACTTTTTTAGAGTTAAGCCAGGTATGCCCGTAAAAGTAGATAAAATCATTAATATTAAGAAGCAGTAAATGTTTTCCAAATTTTTCATAGATAGGCCTATATTTACCATTGTCATTTCAATAATTATTGTTTTAGCAGGCGCAATAGCTATAAAAGACCTACCTGTACAGGAGTACCCAACCGTTACACCACCCACTATTATGGTTCGAGCACAGTATCCCGGTGCAGATTCGCAAACACTTGCAAAAACAGTGGCAGCACCGCTGGAAGAGGCGATAAACGGCGTTAAAAATATGATATATATGACATCTGTAGCATCACCAAATGGTACGTTATCTATAAATGTAACATTTAAGATAGGCACAGATCCTGCTGTAGCAAAGGCAGATGTGAATAATAGGATTCAGCTTGCCTTGAATAAATTGCCGGAGATCGTAAGGAGGCAGGGCGTAGCTGTCAGAGAAAGAACACCTGATATTCTAAAGGTGTTTGCCTTTACTTCTAAGAACA
>JAGGSB010000072.1 GCA_021159305.1 Deltaproteobacteria bacterium
CGCCCCTTACTCTACAGAGAAAAATAAGAAATGAACTTAGAAAAATTTACCATTAAGTCACAAGAAGCACTACAGCTGGCAAGGGATATTGCCGTAGCAAAGAAACATCAAGAACTCACCTCTCTTCATCTTTTCTTTGTCTTTCTCAAAGATGAAAAAGGTATAGTGAATTCCATTCTTCACCGCTTAGGCATCAATGTAAACTTATTAAAGCAAAAAACAGAACAAGAGTTGGATAAAATACCTCATGTTTTGTCCTCTGAGGGACAGGTTTATCTTTCTTCGGAGTTAAATAATGTATTAATAAAGGCAGAAGAAGAGGCAAAAGAACTACAGGACGACTACATTAGCGTGGAACATCTTCTCCTCGCTATGACTCAAGAGGGAAAAGCGTCCTCCGTATTAAAAGACTCAGGCGTGGAAAGAGAAGAAATAATGAAAGCATTGGTGGACATAAGAGGCGGACAAAGAGTTATTGATCAGTATCCGGAAGAGAAATATGAAGCGTTAAAAAAATATGGAAGGGATCTTACGGAGCTTGCCCATTCAGGCAAGTTAGATCCTGTCATCGGCAGGGAAGATGAAATAAGAAGAACTATTCAGATTCTTTCTCGCCGCACTAAGAATAATCCTGTTTTAATTGGCTTGCCGGGCGTAGGTAAAACGGCGGTTGTAGAAGGCCTTGCTCAAAGGATTGTGAAGGGTGATGTGCCTGAAAGTTTAAAAGAAAAGAAGGTTATTACTCTGGATGTTGCATCTCTGGTTGCCGGCAGTAAGTTTCGTGGAGAATTTGAAGAAAGGCTGAAAGCTGTTTTAAGTGAAGTGAAACGGTTGGAGGGTAAGATAATATTGTTCATTGATGAACTGCATACTATTGTGGGGGCAGGTGCGGCGGAAGGCTCTGTTGATGCATCCAACATTTTGAAGCCTGCTTTAGCGAAGGGAGAGTTGAGGTGTGTAGGGGCGACTACTATGAAAGAATATAGAAAGTACATAGAGAAGGATGCTGCCCTGCAGCGTCGCTTTCAACCGGTTTATGTTGGAGAACCTTCTGTTCAAGAGACAATTTCTATCTTAAGAGGATTGAAGGAAAAATATGAGGTTCATCATGGTGTAAGAATAAAAGATTCGGCATTAATCGCCGCAGCTACACTTTCTAAGCGGTATATTACCGATCGTTATCTGCCGGATAAGGCTATCGATTTGGTGGATGAAGCGGCAGCGCTTCTACGCACACAATTGGAGAGTGAACCGCAACCTATAGACGATGTAAAGAGAAAAATATTACAATTGGAGATAGAGAAACAGGCGTTAAAAAAGGAGTCTGATGAAGACTCTCTGGAAAAATTAAATGGCATAGAAAGAGAACTGTCTGATTTAAAGGAAAAGCAGGGGGAACTTGTTTCTCACTGGCAGTTGGAAAAAGAGGTAATTAAGCGCATTCAGGATATAAATAAAAAAATAGAAGAAACAAAGATGAAAGTAGAAACTGTGGAGAGACAGGGAAAGTTAGAAGAAGCATCACGCTTAAAATACGGTGAGATGCCGCAGCTTATGAAAGATTATGAAGAACAAAATAAAAAATTGATAGATATTCAAGGAAGTGGAGCACTGTTAAGACAGGAAGTGACAGAAGATGAAATTGCTTTAGTTGTTTCTCGGTGGACAGGTATTCCTGTTGCCAGGATGTTGGAAACCGAAAAAGAGAAGTTACTCAAGATGGAGGAACGGATAGAGAAAAGGGTTGTAGGGCAAAGTAAGGCTGTTAAGGCTGTAAGTGATGCTATAAGACGTTCCAGGGCAGGTTTATCCGATCCTAATCGTCCTGTTGGCTCGTTTATATTCTTGGGTCCTACCGGCGTGGGGAAAACAGAGTTGTCGAAAGCATTGGCAGAATTTCTGTTTGATGATGAGAGAGCGATGGTGCGTATAGATATGTCTGAGTATATGGAGAAATATTCTGTTTCCAGACTAATTGGTGCGCCGCCAGGTTATGTGGGATATGAAGAAGGAGGGCAGTTGACAGAAGCGGTGCGCAGAAGACCTTATTCTGTAGTTTTATTGGATGAAATAGAAAAAGCGCACCAGGATGTGTTTAATATACTGTTGCAGGTTTTGGATGATGGAAGATTAACCGATTCCAAGGGAGTTACAGTAGATTTTCGCAATACTATTATTATTATGACCTCTAATTTAGGCAGTCAGTACCTTTCCTTTATTCCTTCCGATGATGATTTTGATATAAAATTTACTCAGGCCAAGAAACAGATTTTTGAGGAAGTGAAGAGGACATTCCGACCGGAGTTTCTAAACAGAGTAGATGAAATTATTATTTTTAACCCTTTAGGAAAAGAAGAAATTAAAGAAATTGTTGGGCTTCTTCTTAAAAAAACACAAGATAAACTGAAAGATAAGGGATTTAATATAGGTTTTGAAGATGAAGTGATAAAATTTATTGCCGATGTAGGTTTTGATAGGTTATACGGAGCGAGACCTTTAAAAAGGGTTATTCAAAATATGATAGAAAATGAACTTGCAGGTGAAATATTGAGCGGTAAATTTGTAAAAGGAGACAATATAAAAGTAAAGCTAAAAAAAGGAGAAATAATTTTTTCTAAGTAAATAACTACAGCAAGAACAATGACATCTTTGCTTGCTTAGCATAAAAAATGTTCTTATAATATGGTGGTCTATATAATAAGATGTTAGCCAAATGCTTTACTCCGAAAGGAAACAATATGAATAGTCTGACGATTGATAGAATAGGAGTTTCAAAATTAGAGACATTATTCGCGCGATCAGGCTGGTTCTTTCGCGAACAGTTTGTCAAAGATTATGGAATTGACGCACAGGTTGAGGTTGTTGAAAATGACGAGCCAACAGGTCAGCTTATAGCCATACAGATCAAATCAGGAGAGAGTTATTTTTGTGAATCGGACGAAAGTACAATAACGTATCGACCCGATACTAAACATATTGAATATTGGTTACGCCATGATTTACCAGTAATAATTACATTGTTTAATCCGGCTGAGGATAAATTCTATTGGATGCCCGTGTCAAAAAATACAATACAAAAGACAAAAAAAGCGTATAAAATCGTAATACCGAAATCTAATGTGTTAAATTCAAAGAATTGTATTCTACTGAAAAGGATATATAAACTTGATGTTCCAATATATCGATTAAAACGTCTCTCCCTCGATTTGGAATGGATGAATCTAATCAAGAATGAGGAGTGTGTTTATGCTGAATTCGAGGACTGGGTCAATAAATCGCTTTCAAGAACTTCAATAAAGATATTTTGTGATTCAAGTAGTGGTTACAAAGAATTAGTAATTCCTCAACATTATTGGGCAGGTCATAGTTCTTTAGAAATACTGGAACGATTTATTCCATGGGCAGATTATGAGATGGATGAAGACGCATACGAAGAGTACATGCGAGGAGTTTACGAGGCAGAATGCTATGCAGGATATGATAAAGAAGATGATATAGTACATTACTCGGAGTCCTTTGACGACTGGTATACACCTCCTAAAGGAATTCTTCCCATTAATCAAAATGGAGAAGTAGATACGTATCGGGTAATACTAAGGTTAAATGAGATAGGAAAATCCTTCATGACCATTTCAGAATATTTGTACGATGACAGGTCGTTTGAGGATCGCTCATTTTCAGTTGAAGAAATTGTCTAACAAAAGGATGCACCTGACTTTTTTCCGCTACGCTCCAAAATGCAGGTGAACTCAAACGTTATTCGCATGGTTAGTTGAAGTATTGCAAGAGTCTACAAAAAAATAGTAGGTTATTAGTAAATCTTCCATGAGGCATGGGAAATGAAAATAAAGGTAATAATAGAAAAAGGGAAAGATGGTTATTTTGTAGCACGCTGTCCGTCCTTAAAAAGTTGCTGGAGTTAGGGAAAAACAGAAAAAGAAGCACTAAAGAATATCCGAGAAGCAATAGAGTTATATTTAGAACCAGACGAAGATCTTGTGGAAAACGAGAGTTACAAAGTTTATGAAGTGGCAATATAAGTGGGACAAATGGATCAAACCTACAATATACATTGTTCGAGAAGGTTATCAGGATTAGCAGAAACCGCCATTGTTTCTAATCAAAGTAAAATGTTTTCTTTACAATTGCCTCTGGCAGTTGCAAGCAAATCTGCTTTGCAGAATTGTCTTGTCTTCTAATACCTCTTTATAGATTTTTGGTGAGGCAATTCGTGAATTTGATATGGACATTGCCTCGGGTGAGTTAGAGATGTTTTGCTGTTTTTTTGCAGATAATGGTATATATTCTTTTAGTTCCGTTGAGTAAATGGATAATAATTAGAAAAGGGGAATAAATGGTAAACAAAACGACATTTAATGATCTTGGACTTTCAGCAGAAATACTGGAAGCAATCAACAAAAAAGGCTTCGAAGAGCCAACCGCAATTCAGACTTTGACAATCCCTGTAATACTGAGAGATGACACCAATATTATCGCTCAGGCACAAACAGGTACAGGAAAAACAGCCGCATTTGGATTACCTCTGATGGAACTGATTAATTCTGATTCTAAAACTGTTCAGGCACTAATTATGGTTCCTACACGAGAGTTGGCTATTCAAGTATCAGAAGAAATCAATTCACTCAGAAGTAACACGGATATCAGAGTAATACCGATATATGGTGGTCAGTCTATTGAT
The DNA here is from genome assembly GCA_021159305.1 of Deltaproteobacteria bacterium. NCBI lineage: Bacteria > Pseudomonadati > Myxococcota > Myxococcia > Deltaproteobacteria bacterium. The sequence goes on from JAGGSB010000072.1 coordinate 4,700, forward strand.
CAGCAGTTACGCAGACTGAAAAAAGGTGTGCATATTATAGTTGGGACCCCGGGCAGGATAATCGATCATCTTAATAGAAAGACGTTAAAGATTGGGAACATTGAACATTTAATACTGGATGAAGCAGACGAGATGCTGAATATGGGATTCATCGAAGATATGGAAGAAATAATTAAGCATACGAATCCCGATAAAAGAACACTATTGTTTTCTGCAACAATACCAGAAAGAATAAGAGACCTTGCTCACAAATATATGGATGGATACGAGCTAATTACAGTTGAAAAAGAGCGACCGACAAGTGATCTGACGGAGCAGATATACTTTGAGGTAAAAGCCGCTGACAAATTTGAGGCACTTTGCAGGATAATTGATATTAAAGATGGTTTTTACGGTTTGATTTTTTGCAGAACAAAGAGCGATGTTGATTCTGTTGTAACTCATTTAGTGGATAGGGGATATGATGCAGAGTTTATTCATGGAGATATTTCACAAGCGCAAAGAGAAAGAACTCTTGAGAAATTTAAGAAAAAAAGAGTCAATATTCTTGTAGCAACAGATGTTGCGGCGCGTGGAATTGATGTTTACAACCTTACCCACGTTATTAATTATGCACTACCTCACGATCCAGAGTCATATGTTCATCGAATAGGTCGAACGGGAAGAGCTGGGCATAAGGGAATTGCTATTACATTTATTACTCCCAGCGAGTATAAGCGTCTGATGTTCATTCAACGGATTGCTAGGACTGATATTAAAAAATCAACAGTGCCGAAGGTGAAAGACATTATTGAAGCCAAAAAGAAAAAGATATACGATGATCTGACTGCTATTCTTGAAAATGAAATTGATACTGAATATTGTAACTGGGCTAAGAAATTGCTTGAGGATAATAATCCGACAGAAATATTAGCTGCTGTACTTAACTATTGTTTCGAAGAAGAACTCAATCCTGATGCCTATGGTGAAATAAAAGAGACTGGTGTAAAGGAAAAGCAACTTGATCAGCATGGTAAAGCAAGGCTTTTTGTCGCACTCGGAAAGAAAGACAAAATTAATGCCAGAAAACTTGTTGAGCTTATTATGAGCAGAGTCTCAGTTAAGTCCAAACACATCAGTGATATACAGATAATGGACAAATTCTCTTTTATAACTGTTCCTTTTGAAAAAGCAGAAAAAATCGTTGTTAGCTTTAAAGAAAGGGGGCGGAAGCCGCTAATTGCCCTTGCCAAGAAAAGAGCAGATAACAATGGCGCGAAACGGACGCGCCGCTGATACCAAGCGTTAGCCTTTTGATAACTGGTGACAGGTTTTGCAATACTGCATTCTGTCATTCCGCACGTTTTTTCTGTCATTCCCGCGAATGCGGGAATCCAGATTCCGTGTCAAGCACGGAATGACACAGCACAGGGGGCGGAATGGTAAAATGCGGTAAAGCCGCGGGGTATTAACTTTACTATATGTAATAGATTCTCCACAAAAGTTAAAATAGATAAATCGGCTTTTGACGCTATTTCATTTTAACTTTCCCTTAAAGTGGATGCTGCTTGAACGAGATTCCTTAATGAGGGTATGATTTCTTTCCAGTTGCGTGTTTTTAATCCGCAATCCGGATTTATCCATATCTGTTCCTTTTTTAATATGCGTAAGGCACGGTTTGCGATTTTTAGCATTTCATCTTGAGAAGGTATACGTGGACTGTGTATATCATAAACACCAAATCCTATTTCTCTTTCATAGTTGGAATTTTCAAATGCGTGGATAATCTCTCCCTTGCTGCGCGTTGCCTCGATGGATATAACATCGGCATCTAAAGCATCTATGGCTTCAATGATATCGCCAAATTCAGAATAACACATGTGAGTATGGATTTGTGTTTCTGCTTTTACTGCAGATGTTGCCAGCCTGAACGCTTTTGTTGCCCAGGAGAGATATTCTTCTCGCTTTTCTTTTTTTAACGGCAGTCCTTCCCTAAATGCTGGTTCGTCTACCTGAATGATCTTTATTCCATTTTCTTCCAATTCTTTTATTTCATCTCTTAAAGCTAACGCGAGTTGATAGGCAATCTCATAACGAGTGATATCTTCTCTTGAAAAAGACCAGTTGAGTATTGTGACTGCTCCTGTGAGCATACCTTTGACGGGTTTTTCGGTTAGACTCTGTGCAAATACAATTTCTTCTTTTGTTAAAGACTTTGTGCGCTCTATGTCTCCAAATATGACTGGGGGGCGAATGCATCTGGTGCCATAAGAAAGAACCCATCCATTTTCTGTAGAAATCATGCCTTCCAGGTTTTCACCAAAATATTCTACCATATCTGATCTTTCAAATTCTCCATGTACAAATACATCCAATCCCAGACCTTCCTGAACTCCTATCACATGTGCTATTTTTTCCCTTATGAATGATTTATATTCTTCCTCGGTGATGAGATTATCTTTATACATTTTCCTTGTCTTTCTCAAAGTTTTATCCTGTGGGAAACTGCCGATAGTGGTGGTAGGAAACAAAGGAAGGTTTAATATCTGCTGTTGTTTTTCTCTTCTTTCTTTATAGGGTAGAGACCTTTGAAAATCGCTCTCTTTCAGATTTACTATCCTGTTTTTTATATTTTCTTTTTTTATTCCTGCAAACCCTACTGCGTCTTGTTCTATTTTTCCTTCAACTATTGCTTTTTTAATAATGGAAAGCTCATCCAATTTTTCTACAGCAAAAGCGAGCAATTGTTTTATCTCTGAAGGCATGTTCTTTTCTCCTTCCAGTGACCAGGGAACAAACATAAGGCTGGTTGAGGGTTGTAATATGCACATAGAGGGGTTTATTTTTTCTATTATTTTTTTTACTACATCCACTGTTTTTTTTATATTTGTCTTCCACACATTTCTTCCATTGATTACACCCAAAGACAATAATTTATCCTTTGGAAAATATTTCATCAAATTGTTGATGTTTTCTTCTCCGTTTATTACATCCAATCCGATACCGCCTACGGGTAATTTTACTATTTCATCGTAGAAGGATATATCTTCAAAATAGGTTTGTAATATAATAGAGCTATTGTGTTTAATCTTTTCATACATTTTTTCTACTGTTTTTATCTCTTGTTCTGTAATATCTAAGACAAGAGCAGGTTCCTCCAGGCTTATCCATTCTGCTCCTGCCTGTTTTAGTTTTTCCAAGAGTGAACTGTAGAGCGGAATTATTTTCTCGGCAAGTATAGTTAAAGGCTCTTCTGTGTTGCTGAGTTTCAAAAATGTGAACGGGCCAATTATGGTGGGAATACAAGGAAAACCATTTTTTTTGAGAAAGATAAAATCTTCCAGAACACTGTTTTCCTTTAATTCCAATTTTTGGTTTTTTTCTATTTCTGGAACGATATAATGGTAGTTTGTATTGAACCACTTAACCATTTTCAGGGGAGGGATGTTTTCTGTTCCGCGAGCTAAGGAAAAATACAGGTTTTCCTTTACATCTTTAAATCTTTTTGGGATGCAATTAAAGGATATCGCCAGATCCAACATTCTGTCATAAAGACTGAAATCTCCGCAGGGAATGAAATCAATGGCTTTTTCTCTTTGTAGAGTGGTCCGCATAAGGAGAAGTTTTTCTGTTTCTTTTATCATTTCATCTGAGTTTTTTTCTCCTCTCCATACACCTTCCACAACCGTTTTCAGCTCCCTATACGGGCCAATAGTGGGGAAGCCAATGTTTCCAGTCAATATCATTTGTTCCTCCTAACATTTACATTTATTTGGGTTTCAAGTTTAGAAGTTGACACTTAAGAAGTCAAGCAATTCTGCAACATCCGGGGTTTACCTTTGAGGCTGCAGGAAAAGTTAAAAAATCCAGGTAAAGGGCAGGGATCAATTACTACCCAAAATACGATGATACAACTCCAACGCGGTTTTTCACCAACTTCCGCCTCCTCCTCCGCCAGAACCCCCTCCAGAGAATCCTCCACCACCCGAAAAACCACTTCCGCTATGGGGAGAGGAAGTGAATGCGCTATTCATCACAGATAGTGAATCCTTTAGATTGTCAACAAAATAGCCTTGGTTTTTCCACTCGTTCAATAAATTCTTTAAATCCATCAATAAGCTGGTATACTTTTAATCCTCTTTTTGTCTTTTTGGGCATAATCCTTGCGAATATGAAGAAGATTATAGCCGATAAGATAAAAGAAATTAGATAATCAAGTCTTCCAAACATAACGCCGCTTATGAACATTATGATGGCAAGTATATATGTCACTTTTGCTAAATTTCGCGAGGCTGGTTTGTAATAATCTTCAAATGTCATTTCTTCATCAAGTTGTTTCTTCGCTTTTTTCATATGTGTGTAAAATGTATCTTTTAATGTGCTGACCTTTACAATTGTTATTTCTCCAGAAAACAATCCATAAAATATGGTTTTTTCAAAGGATTTTGCTGTATCGGGTAAATCCTTTAATTTACGCAAAATATAGTCTTTTTTCTTAAAAATTAGACCACTTTTTTTCAGTCTCTTCTATTTCAATACAGCCCTTTGCTGCCCAGTAAAATATAAGGGACAACAAGTCTCTATTGTCGGTTTTATCATCTATGAAAAACCCTGCTTCAGCGGATGTTATATTATCAGGCAATTTATATCGGATGAGATGTATGATTTTCTTATCCCTTCCAAATACATATCAGAGAAGAAACAGGAATATAAAGATTAAAACAGGGAGCAGATAAATAGAGTTGTTTGCGATGATAAGGGATATCTGCTTAAAGGGTGATGAACCCTTTGCAATTACTCCCTTGGAAACCATATGCCTGCAGTAATTCCATTGTATGGTGGAAGAACAAGGCTTGTTTCCCCGTTCAAGAATCCCTTTGATACTAAGACATCAACATTGCTATTTTTGCTGCCACATCTGCCTCCGGAAAATTTAAATCATACCCTCAATTTCTGCAGAAAATAAACATAAATAAGATAAATTCGCAATCGGGGGCGGGAATCCAGACTCCAGATTCCGTGTCAAGCACGGAATGACAAAGAAGGAGAAAATCCGCCTGCCCTGTGTAATATCCTAA
>JAGGSB010000073.1 GCA_021159305.1 Deltaproteobacteria bacterium
TGTTACGGTTGTTTTGGGGCCAGCTTGATTAGTGACTAAGTGTCATGCACGGAATGACAGGGAAAGAGTGTCATTCCCTTTTCCTCTGTCATTCCCGTGAAAACGGGAATCCATACTCCAGATTCCGCATCAAGTGCGGAATGACAGGAGGGTGCGGTGTGCTTGTCAAACAAAAAAATTATGATAATATGAAAATATGAACGAAGAGGCAAAAAAGATAAAATTCTATAAAGCTCAGGGCTGGAGGCAAATAGAAGAAAAATCCATTCCCTTTAGATATATGAAAAACAGGATCGTTCTTTTGTCGGTTGACCCCCACCATTTATTTACATTCTGGGAAGTGATGGAAAAACCACCCTTTACGCTCAGTGTATTTGATGTCACCTACAGATATTTCCCACAATACAATGAAGTCTTTTCATTTAAGGTAGAAAATGATATAGGAAGCTGGTATCTAAATGGAAATCCCTCTGCTGTCTATCTCGCTCAGATAGGTAAGATAAAAGAGGGAAAATTTGTCCTAATTGCTCAGTCCAATGTTGTTCACATGCCCAATAACTCCGTATCCACCAACAGGATATGCCTGGAGCTGAAGAAGATAAGGATAAAGAAAAAAGAGATACTTAAAGAAGAAAAGATGGAACACGCCTATGAAGAATAATCCGGGTTTTTTAAATCTCGTCCTGCATGCCCACCTCCCTTATGTCCGTCATCCCGAATTTGATGATTTTTTAGAGGAAGACTGGTTCTATGAGGCATTGTGGGAAACATATATTCCATTCATAGATATGCTGGAAAGATTATGTTATGAAGATATAGACTTTAGTATAACGCTCAGTCTGTCTCCTACCTTGTGTTCTATGATGGAAGATAAACTGTTAACAGAGAGATTTTTAAAGAAGATGGAAAATTTGAAAGGGCTTATCTTTAAGGAGAAAAAGAGACTAAACAACACTGCATTTGAAAAATCTATATTGATGTATGAAGAGAGAATAAAAAGGGTAGAAGAGATAATTTCACGCTACAATCCAATTACGAAAGCATTTAAGAGATTTTTTGAAGAAAAAAAGCTAAATCTCATCACAACATCCGCCACCCATATCTTTATGCCGCACCTACGGTATGCAGGAAAAGCAAACGAAGCCCAGATAAAGATAGGACTTGACTATCTTAAAACTGTATTCGGTAAAAAACCAAAAGGCTTGTGGCTGCCTGAATGCGGATATTACAGGGGAGTGGAAAATATATTGGAGAAAGAAGGCATAGATTACTTCTTTGGGGAAACACACTGCATTATGTATGCAGACCACTATCCAAAGAGGGGTGTTTACGCACCGATGTTCACAGAAAACGGTGTTGCTTGTTTTGCAAGGGATATAAGCTCTTCCAGGCAGGTATGGAGTGCAAGGGAAGGTTATCCCGGAGATGCTGATTACAGGGAATTCTATAGAGATGTGGGGTTTGATGCCCCTTATGATTATATAAAACCCTACTTGCATAAAGATGGTGTAAGGAGAAATACAGGATTAAAATATTACAAAATCACAGGCAGTAATGTAGATTTAGGAAAAAAAGAACCTTACAATCCCGAGTCTGCCAGAAAAAAGGCAGTCATCCATGCAGAAAACTTTTTGCTCAATAGACAGAAGCAGATGGAATATTTAAATACCATTTATGATAGACAACCCATCATAAATGCACTCTATGATATGGAGCTGTTCGGTCATTGGTGGTGGGAAGGAATAGACTTTCTGGAAGAGATAATAAAAAAAATAGAGAAATTTGACATGAAACTTATAACGCCTGATGAGTATTTGAATATGTATCCCGAAAATCAGATGAGCAGGTTGAATGAATCCAGCTGGGGATGGAAGGGATACGGAGAGATATGGTTAAACGAAGCAAATGATTGGATATACAGACATCTGTACGAAATGGAAGACAGAATGGAAGAGATGGCAAAAAAATACAAAGATACAAAAGATGAAAGAATATCGTTTATACTGTCTCAAATGGCAAGAGAATTACTGCTGGCTCAATCCTCTGATTGGCCGTTTATCATGCATGGAGGCAGCTGCCGCCAGTATGCAGAAAGAAGAGAAAAACTGCACATAAACAGGTTCAATCACATGTATGAAAACCTGAAGAGAAACTTTATAGATGTGGAATTTGCTGAAGAGAGTTATAAAAAAGACAATATTTTTCCGGACCTGAACTGGAAGGTTTATGCATATTAAAATTACAATAGGAATAATCTTTTTATTCCTCATCCTCTCTGTCCATTCCTTCGCACAGGAAACCCACATTGAAGCAGATAACATCACCTATTACGAAAAACAAAAACTCTACATCGGAGAGGGACATTGTATTATTAAAAGAGAAGAGGCAACATTAAAAGCAGACAAAATAGATTTTAACAAGGAAACAGGTATCGCTCATGTCAAAGGCAATGTAGAATTTCACTCCAAAGATGATTGGATAAAGGGGAAAAAGGGCACAATAAATGCAAATTTATGGAAAGGGTTTATTGAAGATGCCACCTTGTTCATCTCCAAAGATTCTCTGTGGATAAAAGCAAAAAAGATTGTCATTCTAAATAAAACACACTTCTATGCAGAAAATAGCGCACTTACCTCCTGCTTCTGTAAAAACTGGTTGAAGGGGAAATGTAATCACCCCAAATGGACCTTCCATGCCAGAAAAACTTATGTAGTAAGAGACAAATACCTGAAAGCCTACCCTTTAGTCTTTAAGACAAAAGGCGTGCCTGTATTTGGACTGCCTTATGTATATCGTGATTTAAACAAAGAAAGGAGAACAGGATTCTTAACCCCTTCTCTTGGATATTCTTCTCGGGGAGGATTTAAATATAGACAACCGTTTTTTTTAGCTCTCTCCGATTCTCAAGATGCTACCTTCACATATAATCATGTAGGAAGAAAGGGTAGCGGAATGGATGTAGAATATAGATACTTCTGGACTAAAGATAGCTTTGGCCAGTGGCATGCTACATTTTTCAAAGAAGAAAAACCATATGGGGCAAGTGATAAAAAATCTCTCCGCTATAATGTGCATATCAAGCATACTCAGGATTTAAACCAATACGGTATCATTAAATCCGACATAAATCATTTGAGTAATAGAAATAACTATCATGTATTTAGAGACGATGAGCTTTCTTTGACCAGCGAAAGATATACAACGAGCAAGCTGTGGTGGGAATGGCACAAAAATGAATATAAACTGGCTGTAAACAACTACTATTATGAAGACCTGCTCTCGGAAAACAATGATAAAACCTTACAAAAGTATCCTCAATTTGAGGCTTCAATAACAGAAAAAAAGATTCCATCCACGCCATTTTATCTAAACACATCAACATACTTAACAAAAAATTACAGAAAAGAAGGAGAAAAAGGATGGGTGTATTCATTATATCCCTCATTAAAAGCACCTTTTTCTATTTATCAGTTCAGCTTTTTGCCGCAAGGAAAATTATATTATGATTACAGCTGGTGGAAAAATGAAAGCGGTGAAAAACACAATAGGGGAAGAACAATTCCTGAGGGTATATTTACTGCAAGCACCACACTGGAAAAGATATGGTTTACAAATAAAGAAAATACAGAAGGCATAAGACACAAAATCATTCCTCAAATCTCCTACGATTATATTCCTTACAAAGACCAGAGTGAGCTGCCCGATTTTATATCCACTATAGATAAGAAGAATATGTTAACCTTTAGTTTGGAAAATAGAATCACACAGAAAAAGAATAATAAATATTTTAATCCTCTATATGTAAGGTTCTCTCAGCCTTTTAATATAAACAAAAAACGCCTTCACCAGAATGCTTTTGAGCCATTCTATATAGAAGGTGTATATAAACCTACAAATACATTTTCCTTTGACTGGAAAGCTCATTATTCTACCAGAAAGGGTCTTTTTACACAAAGCAGCGAAAATGCGCACATAAATGTGGGTATCTTGAAGTTCTCCACCGGCTATGTGATGAATAGAGATTCCGGTTACCTGTTGAGCGATGAGTCGTGGAGTGGAAGAGTGGATATATATCCACAATCAGGGTTGAATATTTTCTATTCATTTGAAAGAAATTTAAGATATGGATACTTTCCTCAAAAACGGTTCGGCATAAACTATATGGAAGACTGCTGGGGTATAAGCCTGCAAACATATATAAATGAAACGATGGAGGAAAATAGAGAAGGTGTTAAAGAGAGAAAGAAAAATATAGGTATATGGTTTATGTTCACTTTGAAATCCATCGGTTCCTGGGGCAAGGGAACATGAAGATTGCCTGCGGTATAACAGGAGCCAGCGGCATGCCTTATGCCGTAAGACTAATAGAATTTTTAGCTCAAACAGAAAATGAGATTTATGTGGTCATATCAAAATGGGGAAAGAAAATTATAAAGTTGGAGATGAACAAAGAATGGGAAGAGATAACTGCCGGATTTAAAGGAAAAATCTATAATTTTGAAGATGATGATCTGTTTTCACCGCTGGCCAGCGGTTCTTTCGGTATAGAAAAAACAATAATTATGCCCTGTTCTATGAAGACACTATCCGCTATTGCACACGGTTTTTCCCAAAACTTAATAGAAAGAATGGCTGATGTATCCATAAAGGAAAACAAAATGCTGATCTTAAGCCCCAGAGAGATGCCCTTTTCTCCCATCCACTTAGAAAATATGCTGAAATTAAGTAAAATAGGTGTAAAGATTGCACCCCCTATTCCTGCTTTTTACCATCATCCAGAAAATATAGAGGACATAACAGATTTCGTAGTGGGCAAAATATTGGATATATTGAAGATAGAACACAGCCTCTTTCGGAGATGGCATGGCAATCCAGCCCTTTAAAAATATCAAAAGACTGAGAAAAATCTTTATTATTGCTACTAAATATGGATTTGGGGAATTTACAGAACGCACAAAAGCTTTTCTTTTCAAAAAAAATGTAACAAATGTAGGGCGAAAACTGAGGCTGCTTCTGGAAGATTTGGGTCCCACCTTTATTAAGTTAGGACAGCTCTTGTCCACCCGAGAAGATATTTTCCCACCCTCTATAACAGATGAACTGAAAAAATTGAGAGATGAGGTAGCCCCTATTCCTTTTGAACAGATAAAAACAAGGATGGAAGAAGAGATACACGCCCCTATAAATAAAGTCTTCCTTTCTGTGGATGAAAAAGCACTTGCCTCTGCCTCTATCGGTCAGGTGCATAGAGCAAAATTAAAAGATGGAAAAGAGGTAATCATTAAGGTAAAAAAACCGCAGGTTGAAGAAATAGTAAAAACAGATATCGATATTATGAGGCATACTCTATCCATTGTCGGCAGAGATATAAAACGCATACTCAAAACAGACCTCATGCCTTTTCTGAGAGAATTTGAAGAGAGTATAGGAAGAGAGATGAACTATGAAATAGAGGCAACCTTCGCCGATATATTCAGAGAAAAGTTTAAAGACACACCCCTTGTTTATGTACCGATCATTTATCGGCAATACACCACAAAGAATATTATTGTTATGGAATATATAGATGGAATAAAAGCGGATGATGTAGAAAAGATAGAACAGATGGGCTTTGATATAAAAAAACTATCCCGGGAAGGAGCGAAGATATTCTGGCGGCAAATTTTTGAATTTGGTATATTTCATGCCGATCCTCATCCCTCAAATATACTACTGATGAAAGATGGCAGAATATGTTACATAGATTATGGAATGGTAGGAAGATTGTCTGAAGAAGACAGTCTCAATCTTGTAGATATGCTTATGGGATTCATCCAGAGAGATGCAGAACGCATGTTTTATGCAATAGAAAATTTTGTAGAATTTAGAGAAAAAGTTAATATTCAGGCGATGAAAAAAGATATTGCTCAAATGATCGACAGTTATCACTCTCTACCTTTAGAGAAAATCAATTTAGGCAACATGTTAAGGGATGTATTTAGTCTTGCCAGAAGACACAAAGCATACTTAAACAGAGGTAGTTTTCTGCTTTTAAGAGCAGTAATCATTGCGGATGGGGTAGGAAGAAAGCTCTATCCCGAATTCAACTTTGTAGAGTTAGCCCAACCATTCTTTAAAAAATTCATCACCAAGAAACTCAATATTTTCAAAATTTTAAACACGATGTTCACCCACTTCAGTATCGCTTACATATTAAAGATACGCCATATACCTTATGTCTTAGCTGGGCTGCTGGGAAAAATAGAAAAAGGAGAAATAGATATAAACATAAGAATGGAAGGCATGAATGACCTCTTGCGAAGGGAACATCTATTTTCCCGTCAGAGAAACCTCACCCTCATTTTGTGTGCTGTTCTATTGTCCACTGCTCTTATCTGGGCAGGAGGTTTTAAATACACTTTATTTGGCATCCCTATTATATTTATAGCTGCTTTTGTTATAATTACCTTTATTGTTGCTATGATGATAGACGCAGAAAGGCGATTGTAAAATTATGGTTAAATTCTTTTTTCAGTCTCGAATTGCCTCTTCCTTTGTCGTAAAAACCTCCAGTTTTTACGACCAAACCTGCGGTTTGTGTCATAAAAACCTCCAGTTTTTACGACCAAACCTGCGGTTTGTGTCATAAAATT
>JAGGSB010000074.1 GCA_021159305.1 Deltaproteobacteria bacterium
TTTAGCACTCTCATAGGGAGAGTGCTAATTGCCTTAAATAAGATATCACTATAGAACTTATTTGTCAAGATGCAGTCTTATCCAATGCAAGATGAGCCTGAAATAAAGAGTCATGCTGCTAATATTTTATCAAATAATTTATCCCTTTCCAACTGTACTTTTTTAGCCATCTCATTATCGGTATATCTTCTTGCTTTTTTATCTAACATTTCAAAGGTTATACTTTCTTTTAGATATACCCGGGCACCAGGTATACTCCTTAATTTCTCATAGGGAGTCATATAATCCTGATATCTGTATTTCTTCTTTATCTTTCCTTTTTTATCCTTTACTTCAATAGGAAAGGCACAGGGACGGTGAAAATTCAAATACTCATTAAAACAGTCAAAATAGAAATCATTTATCCCTTTAGCATGTTTTTGCCCTATATGAGTATATCCCATCCATTTCCTTAACACCCAGCCGTTTTTCGTTTCCGCAAGGGCATTATCATTGCTATGCCGGGGTCTGCTTTTGGTCAGTTTTACAAATAGTTTATTTAACATCTCCGCCACTTTTCTATTTATATATTCTGAACCATTGTCGGCATGAAAATTTATGATCCGGTAAGGATAACTACTTATTATCTTTTGAAGTAAAGGGATGAGATGGCAATCGGTGATCTTTTCCACTGCTCCCACTACCTCCCATTGAACTACCTCATCAACTGTATTTATATGATAGACCCCTTTTTCTCCATTTTTATCCCCCTGATGCACCGTATCTACCCTTAAATATCCCGGCTTTCCTCCCGGTTCTGGTTTACACCTCTCTCCTATGGCTCTTGCTTTAGTCTTCTTGGTTTCCTGGTAAAAGGGGACACTACGCCGATAGAAGACGGTCTTCTTCAGATTGTAGATATGGGATACTGAAATGTTCGATAAATTCCGGTATTCTTCTTCCCCATATTTATTGGCCATTCGCTCTAAGATCTTCTTTAGGGCAGCTCCATTGGGATAATCATGTAATTCTGCTGTTTTGACAAGCAGTAGAATGTCTTTATTGGTGTATTTCCTCTCAAATTTATTTCTCTTGTATTCTTTTAATCTTACTCGTCCGCTTTCTTTATACTCCTTTATTTTTCTGGTCACCTGAGGCCGGGAATATCCGGTTACCTTCTCTATGTACTTCTTTATTAAACCTTTTT
>JAGGSB010000075.1 GCA_021159305.1 Deltaproteobacteria bacterium
GACTCCTTTGTAATATTTTGGTTAATAAGCAATTTTCCTGCCAATGATTTCGGTCCTCAACTTATGCATTTCGAGTTAACAGATTGAAGGAAAGAAAAACAGGTCATTGAAAAAGGCATGGAATCATCGTATATTCGTGGTGACTAAACCATACGAAAGGATGATTCCATGCCTACCACGAATATATCACAAATTCTCCCGGATGTCATTAAACATGTTCACTTTGCCCGTAAAGAACAGAAGAGATTCGTTCTCAGTTATTCCTTTGCCTTGTTCATGGCAAACTACAAGAACACCAAAAGGCTCGCTAAGTTATGCGGTTGCTCTCAATCTTCTGTTTCGAGATTTCTGAATACTGATTCTATTTCCACCAGAGCTTTATCTTACTCAAGAGTTGAATATATCTCGGCTTTCATGGCGAAGAATGCTTTGACTCCTAAATACATCATTCTGGATGAAACGGTAATAAAGAGACGTGGAAATAGAATTGAGTATCTTGGCAAGTTTTACTCTACAACAGAGAGGAGAATCGTGACGGGAATCTCGCTGCTCTCATCCATAGTATGGATAAATCGAAAACTCTATTTCCCTTTGTTCTCCTCTTTGAGAACAAAAGAGAATCTGACAAAACAGTTCGTTGAATTGCTCAAAAGGATCCCGTTCAGAAACACTATCTTACTCATGGATGGTGGCATACTCTGTTCCGAGTTGTTCTTTGAAGCTGTTAAATCAGGATACACAGTGATCGGTAGGTTAAATCCCGTTATGGATGTTATCTTCAATGGTGTAAAGCTACCTCTTGCATCATTGAGAAAACAAACAAAAGGAACAACTTCTGTTGTGGTAACTATCCCAAAATACAACAATGCGAAAGTCAAGCTTGTTTTTCACAACACGCCACAGGAGGACAGAGTGATTCTTTGCAGTGATATCTCCATGACTGAGCAAGAGATACTCGAGCATTATTCAAAGAGAAACTACATCGAGACCTATTTCAAGGAAGTAAAGCAGAACTTTGGACTAAAACCACAGGTCTTTTCGGCAAAGAGTACAGAAAGGCATGTTGAATTAGTACAGCTTGCTTTCACCGTATGGATATTAGCGAGATTCTATCGTTCTGTCAAAGACCAAATAGGATTGAGGGATTTTCTCGAGAAACTCAGGCTAGACTATTATCTTTGGCTTGCTCCAAAAATGATTGAAACTGGTTACCAGGCTATTCCTCATCCTTTTGAGTTTCTTGTTAATTCAAAGTGCATAACTTGAGATAGTAAAATAATATCGGTGTAATGATAATGAATATTTTGGGAGAAAGATTAAGAAAAGCACACAATGCAGCTGAGCTTAGTTAAAACGAGGTAGTTAAACAATTGAAGGTTGCGAGAACCACAGCTAATATGTGGGAAAATAACGCCAATGTTCTCGACCTCTTGACTTTGGCTAAATTAGCTAAGATACAAATGACATCCGACCATCTTCTCTTTATATCAAGAAAAACAATGGGATAACGGATGCGAAATTACTGAGGTGGTTGTTAGTTATAAGAGAAAATTCCCGAATCTGTAAATAAGTTCCGAGGGGGAATAAAAAGTGAGAAAACTTCTCCTTGCTTTTCTTCTTTTGATGTTTGTTGCTATGCTGCTTTCAACGCTTTCTGGTTGTGCAACTATTCTAACTTATAGAATCGATAATTCTGAGATAATGGAAAAAATTGAGAAAAATTGGTCGCAAGAATATAAAGAAGTGGCAAAAGAGCTTGGAATTTTTCCCAATGAATACAGGCCAAATTATGTTTTACCAGTAGCTGGAGATTTGTTGCCTATATATATTAT
>JAGGSB010000076.1 GCA_021159305.1 Deltaproteobacteria bacterium
TTTTATAAACTATTTTCTATACGCCTTTTTATCTAATGCGGTAAACAAAGACAGGAAATAAAGAAAAGATTAGATAAGAATTATTCTTGTTCTTTGAAACCGCCATATGAAAATTTATGTTAAGAAAATACGAAATATTATGCGTTTAGAAAAAACTATCAACTATCAACCATCAACCATGTTTTTCTGTCATAAAAACCTCCAGTTTTTACGACCAAACCTGCGGTTTGTGTCATTCCCGCGCACGCGGGAATCCATACTCCAGATTCCGTGTCAAGCACGGAATGACAGGAGGAGAGTGTCATTCCCGCGAAAGCATGCCCTCGACCTGATCGGGGGCGGGAATCCAGACTCCAGATTCCGTGTCAAGCACGGAATGACATCTATTGATACCCCACGGCAAATGGCGGGGTTATTTATTTTTGAGAAGTTCACATGCTCGTTTATAGAAGGGGCTTTTTTTATCTATTGAAGAGAGTATGTTTTTTGCCTTTTTCTGTAGGGATAGCTTCAGATAACAATACCCTTTGTAGTATTTTATGTCATCGGTTATGCCGAATTTCTCTACTATTTTGTTCATCATAATAAGAGCTTTCCAGTAATCTTTTTTAGCTATATATAGAGAAGATAAACTCCACAGATAATCCTTGTTTTCTCCATTTGAAAAAGCAATGGCATCCTCAAAGTCTTCTTCTGCTTTTTTCCAATTTTTCAATTTCATATAGACACTGGCTCTATTATAATAAGCCAAATCTGGATGAGAATAAGTGGGGTTATTTATGAGCCTTGTAAAACATTGAATTGCCTTTTCAAATTCATTATTCTCTGCATAAGCTATTCCCAAAGCATTATAAGCGTCTCCAAATTCTTTATCCTTTTCTATTGCCTGTAAAAAATAATTCTTTGCCTTTTCTTTTTCTCCCCTTAATCTGTAAGCCATGCCTGTCATGTAATATATTCGTGGGTTGGAAGGGTCCAGCTTTTTTGCATGTTCAAGATAGACAAAGGCTTGAGGCAAGGCTTTTATGTCTTTATGATAAATGATATTTCTTCCCATTTCGTAATAGATGAGTGATTCTTTTTTGTTTTGTGCAGGGTTAGTTGTTGCACATGAAGAAAGAAATATAAGAAACAATAGTAGGAAAACATACTTAAATTTTGACATCC
Organism: Deltaproteobacteria bacterium; assembly: GCA_021159305.1. NCBI lineage: Bacteria > Pseudomonadati > Myxococcota > Myxococcia > Deltaproteobacteria bacterium. The sequence goes on from JAGGSB010000076.1 coordinate 1,168, forward strand.
ATTGAAATTATACAACGCTTAATATATATTTTCAATAATCAATCTTTTAGGAGAGAAAAATGAAAACTAATTTGTATCCAATGAGAGGAAGATTATATTTGAAAAGTAAAAAGTACAAGGAGCCTACGGTTTGCCCTAAATGTGGATTGGTATTTACAGGCGGAAGGTGGAAAAGATTGGAAGAAAAACCAGAGGGAGAGGTGAATACTGAGTTGTGTCCCGCCTGCAAATGTATAAGGGATAAATATTTTGCTGGAGTGTTGCGCATAAATAGTGATTTGGTAAAAACAAAGAATGAGGAGATAAAAAATCTTATAAGAAATGAGGAAGAAAAAATGCAAAGAGTGAGTCCCTTGAGAAGGATAGGAAAGATAGAAGAAGATATTGAAAAAGGGAAGATGGTTATTCATACTACATTTGAACATCTGGCTACTCGCATAGGCAAGGCACTGGCAAGAGCATACAAGGGAGAGTTGGAGATAAAGTATAAAGTGGGCGTAAAAGCGGTGAGAGTGTGGTGGAAAAGGTAAAAATACTCGTAACGGGTGCCACCGGTTTTGTGGGTAGAAATGTTATAGATGAATTGAGAAGAGAAGGCAGGGAATGCATAGCTTTGATTAGAAATAAACAAAAAGCAGAGAAAATATGGGGGAAAAACATTGAATTGCGTATAGCAGATTTGAGAGATAGAGAAACAGTATCTTCTACTTTCAAAGGTGTAGATATCGTTGTTCACATAGCAGGTCTTATAAAAACGAATAGGAATAGCGAATTTTATTCATCCAATGTTACGGGCGCAGAGAATGTAGCTCGGGCTTCATCGTTATGTGGTGTTAAAAAGATTATATATGTGAGCAGTCTTTCTGTGCAAAATCCTATTTCTCATTATGGAAAGTCAAAGCTTCTGGCTGAAAAGAAACTCTTACAGTATAAAGATGGATTGCAAATAAGCATTCTTAGACCTGCGGTTGTCTATGGTCCTTACGATGAGGGGATGTATTATTATTTTAAAATGGCGAAAAGGGGCATGATCCCTATTTTAAGAAAAGAGAGATATATCAGTCTCATCTATGTAAAGGATGTGGCAAGAACGATAAACCTGCTTATAGATAGAGATAACCCTGAGACGGAGGTTTTTCAGCTTTCGGATAATCACATATATACATGGGAATATGCCGCTCGTGCTCTATTTGATAGCGTGAATATAAAGGGAAAAGTAATAAGATTTCCCGAATTTTCACCTTATGTTTTCGCTTATTCCTCCAGAGTTTTTTCCAAAATTTTTAAATATGAACCGATTCTTACCATAGATAAAATGAGAGAGTTTATGCAGAAAAAATGGATATGTAATTCATCCCGCCTTTTCTTAAAAACAGGCTTTATTCCTTCCTATACAATTGAAAAGGGTTTCAAGAAAACAGCCCAATGGTATATAGAAAATGACTGGTTATGAGGCAATAAGATTCATTAATGATGTTTTATATATATTAGACCAGAGAAGGCTGCCTTTAGAAGAGGAGTATTTTGAAGCGAAAACCTACAAAGATATAGTCTATGCCATAGATAATATGGTGCTGCGCGGTGCTCCTTTAATAGGTATTGCTGCCGCTTTTGGTATTTATCTATCCATAAAGGATGCGAAAACAAAACAAGAGATATTCTCTAAGTTTCATGAAGCAAAAAGTAGGATTTCTCAGACCCGACCCACGGCTGTAAGTTTATTTAAGGCAATGAATGAGATGGGAAAATGTATTGATGAATTTAACATTTTACCAGAATATAAATTAAAGAATAAGCTGAGGGCAAAAGCAATATCTTTGTGGGAGAAGGAAAAAGAGACAGAAGAAGAGATGGCTGGGGCAGGAGCAAATTATTTAAAGGATAAAAAGCGTATTCTTACCCATTGTAATACGGGTATGCTGGCTACAGGTGGATATGGAACGGCATTAGGAGTAATTAGAAAATTATGGGAAGAAAACGGGGAGATTATGGTAATAGTGGACGAAACGCGTCCTTTTCTGCAAGGGTCCAGATTAACAGCCTGGGAATTAAAAAAACTAAGTATTCCTTACAGGATTGTTGTAGATAGCGCATGCTGCATATTGATGGATAGAGGCTTGGTAGATTGTGTAATTGTAGGAGCGGATAGAATTGCAAAAAATGGTGATGTGGCAAATAAAATTGGCACCGCTTCTCTATCTACAGTGGCAAAGAGATTTGATGTGCCTTTTTTTGTAGTTGCTCCTTTTGAAACTATAGACAAGAATATAGAATCTGGAAAAGATATTCCCATAGAAATAAGAGATGACAACGAGATAACACAGATTAAAGATTTTGTTATTGCACCAGAGGGTTCAAAAACGCTTAATTTTTCTTTTGATGTTACGAATGCAGAATTTATCTCCGCTATTATCACGGAAGAAGGTATCTTTCATTATCCTTATAATTTTAAGTAGACAAAAGTTCTTTCACTTTTTGCTTTAATTCCGTAAGATCCGGCGATTTAATAATGTAAGCGTCTGCTGCCCATACGGTGAAGTCCTGTTTGTAGTGGGCATAAGCAGTGGACATAACAACCGGGGTGTTGGAAGATTTTTCCTTGAGTATTCTTAGAATTTCGATACCAGTCATCTCTGGCATGTTTATGTCCAGGATTACTATGTCTGGCTTTTCTTTTTCAAAGAGCTCGATTGCTTCTTTTCCAGTTTTTGCCGTAATTACATCATATCCTTCATCTTTAAATTCTTCCTCATAAAGGAGGCAGATACTTTCTTCATCATCTACTGCTAAAACTTTCTTTTTCATTATGGTTTCTCCTTCAATAATTTGATGGTAAATGTAACGCCTTTTCCTATGTTGTTGTCTATTTCTATTTTCCCATTTTGTTCCTGAATGATTTGTTTTACGATAGAAAGACCCAGCCCTGTCCCATTAGATTTTGTAGTATAAAAGGGTTTAAAGATGTGCGACATTGTGTCTAAATCAATACCTCCTGCGTTGTCTTGAACACTTACGGATATATATTTACCATCTGTGTCTGTTTTTATTTTTATTTTTCCTGTTCTTTTTGATTTTAGCGCATCAGCAGCATTATTTAGTAGATTCAATAACACTTGCTCTATGCGGTCGGCATTGCCGTAACACTGTTTTGTGTTTTTATCCAGCAAGCATTGAAATTTAATATCTTTGTTTGTTGTTTGTTCCTGGACCAATTTTATCGCATTTTCTATGGTTTGATTTATGTCAAAGTAGGTTTGCGGACTTTTTACTGAGGTTTTAGAAAATCTGTTTATATCTATCACCAATCTGTCTAATCGCTGCAGTTCCTTTTCAATTATTTCTACATATCTCGTTGCTTTTCCCTCGTCTTCAGGGATATATTTTTTTAATCGATTGAAGAATCCGGAAATGCCCAGCAAGACATTTTTGATTTCGTGAGTTACTGATGCTGTTACCTCTCCTAATTTTTTGAGAGATTCAGTCTGGAGAAGCTGAGTTTGGGCGGATATAAGCATTCTGTTTAATTGTTTGTATTCTTCAATATTTAATAGATTGTCTATGGCTATCGCCGCACGATTGGAAAAGAGCAAAATTATATTTAGATCATTTTCGGTGATAGGTTTTTTGTTAAAATAATTATCTGCAAGTATAAATCCAATGAGATTGCCTCTGGAGATAAGAGGAGAAATCGCAAACTCTTCTAAGGTTATTTTATCTGTTATTTGTTTGTCTATATCTTTTGCCTGTTTGGCTTTTAACAATATCGCTTGTTTTGTTTGCAAAAACTTTTGAATAAAGGGACTTTCTTCTATATGATATTGGATGTTTTGTATCTCTTTGCAAAAATTGCTTTGGCTTTGTGCTTCTATATCTATTTCATTCAAAAGCCATTCGCTCATTTTCCCTTTTAAGTTTAAATTTTTCAATCCATCCCATATACAAGCGGCTTCTTTTGCAGAATCTGGGCCGATACCCAAGATACCTTTTACTATACCTTCTTTTTTATCTATCAGAAAAAGAGCTGCCCTGTTAAATCCCAGGCCATCACCCAATGTCACGGAAGTGAGAATAATATGAAACAATTGTTCTATATTATCAGTAGAGCTTATTGCTATGCCTGCTTCGTATAAAAGCTTAAAGTAATCTGTTTCTCTCATCTTTTTATTACTTTTTTGTATAACCTAATATATTTCTTAGCCTGTTCTTCCCATGACCAATCCATTTTCATATCCTGTTTTACCATTTTATTCAATGTTTTTTCGTCGTTACTATACAAGTATAGTGCCTTTTCCATAGTATTACAAAGGGCATCTTTAGTATATGCTCTGAATGAGAAACCAGTGCCTTCTTTCTTTTTAAGATTATAATTCTTTACACTGTCTTTTAGTCCACCTGTTGCTCTTACTATAGGAATAGCGCCATATCTGTAGGCAATAAGAGGGCCTAATCCACAGGGTTCATATAGAGAAGGCACCAGGAAAAAGTCGCATGATGCGTATATTTTGTGGGCCAATGCCTCATCAAATCCTATATTTACAGATACTTTATTTTTATAATTTTTAGAGATACTTTGCAATGCATCTTCATATTGTTTGTCTCCTTTGCCTAAGATGATGAATTCCACTCTGTATTTTTTTAGCAGTGTTTGCATAGCGGGAATAACAATATCTATCCCCTTTTGTTTGGCAAGCCTGCTGATTATTCCTATCAATGGATAATCTCTATATGTTAGCTTCATCTCTTTTTGCAGATTTTTTTTATTTGTCTTTCGTGCAGATATTTTTCTGTGTGTATAATTTGCATAAATTAAGGGGTCTTTTTTGGGGTTCCATTTCTCATAATCAATACCATTCATTATGCCATACAGGTCTTTACCTCTCTTTCTCAAAATACCATCTAATCCTGCTCCATAATCTTTGGTTTGTATCTCTTCTGCATAAGTTTTGCTTACGGTATTTATAATGTCCGAAAAGACAATACCTGCTTTTAAGTAACTTATTTTCCCATAAAATTCCAATTCTTCCATATTGTAAACACTTTGAGGCAAGCCTGTCATTGGCAGAGAGATAGGATCGAATAAGCCCTGGTAGCCGATGTTATGGATGGTAAAGATAGTTTTCGTATGGTGAAAAAATGGATCATCTTTATATAGGGTTTTTAAGTATGCGGGTATGAGTCCTGATTGCCAGTCATTGCAGTGGATGATGTCTGGTTTATATCCTATTTGCTTGCAGGATTCAATAACCGCTCTACAAAAAAATGCAAATCTTTCTGCATTGTCTTCATAATCCTTTTCTTTCGTTCCATATAGTCCTTCCCTATCATAATATGCATCTTTTTCTACAAAGTAGGTTTCAACCCCGTTGTAGTCTGTTTTCCATAGGGCAGAGCTTTCTATCATGTCTTTTACAGGCACCTTCAGGTCCCGGGTTACCAATTTTAAAGAGAAATCTTTTTCCGTTACGCATCTATATTTTGGCGAGATTAGTTTCACCTCTACGCCACTTTTTTGTAGAGCCTTGGGTAATGCTCCTGCTACATCAGCCAACCCGCCTGTTTTAGAAAAAGGGAAAATTTCTGATGAGACCAACAAAAGTTTCATAAATCCTCCTAATCAATAGTAAGGTTTTTCAGGAATTTTGTTGCTTCCTCCGGTGGTGTGGGGTTAATATAAAACCCACTTCCCCATTCAAAGCCTGCTATTCGTGTCAGTCGGGGCATAATTTCTAAAAACCAATGGTAGTAATCATCACACTTTTCTGTAAAGGGGGCATTCTGGAGAACAAAGTTATAGGGAGGATTGTCTAAAGCTTTGGCCAATTTTTTTATCGCAGACTTTAATATGCTCGCGAAATCATTGTATGTTTTCTCATCCTGTTGTTCATAATGGGTTTGGTGTTCCCTGGGTATTATTTGCATTTCAAATGGGAAACGAGAGGCGAAAGGACATAGAGACACAAAACTATCATTTTCCTCAACAATTCTTTCTTGCGAATAAAGCTCTTGCTGCAGCATGTCGCATATTGCACATCTACCCCTGTAATCATAGTATATTTCTGCTCCCTTTATATTTTCGCTTACTCTTTTAGGTAAAATAGGAAGGGAAATAAGTTGAGAATGGGAATGTTCTAATGAGGCACCGGCTAAAACACCAAAATTCTTGAATACTAAAACATATTTCATTCGTTTGTCTTTGTGCAGGTCGGCAATGCGCTCCTTGTATGCAGTAACAATATTTTTCACCCTATAAAAAGGCATGTTCTCTATCGTCTCGTCATGGTTGGGTGTTTCAATTATCACTTCATGTGCTCCTATACCATTCATCATATCATACATGCCTATACCACGCTTATCAAGACCTCCTTCAATGCCTAATGCAGGAAATTTGTTTGGCACTACCCTTAGTTCCCAATTAGAGTCATTCGGGGCACTTCCCGGCTTTCTTACTGCATATATTTCTGGTGGGACATAGTTTTCATTTCCTGGATCGAAAGGACAAAAACCTTTTTTTCGCTCCGCCTTTTCTACCTTAAAATCCATTGGTCTTCTACCTCTTTCAGTAGAGATGATTACCCATCTTTCGCATAAAGGATCCTTTCTTAACTCAGACATATTTCCGTTCCTACACCACTTTTGGTAAGTATCTCTTCTAAGAGGGTATGTTTTCTTTTGCCGTTAATGATGTGACATTTTTTTACGCCCGCTTTAACTACACTAATAGCACCCTCCAATTTAGGGATCATTCCCCCCTGCACTATGTTTTTTTCTATGAAAAATTTTGCTTTTTCTACGGTGAGAGAAGAAACCCTATTTTCATTTTCATCCATTATTCCATCCGTATCTGTAAGATAAATAAGCTTTTCTGCTTTTAAGCTTATGGCTATTTCGCTTGCCACCGTGTCTGCATTGATATTGTAATTTTTACCATCTTCGCCAAAGCCAATAGGGGAAATTACAGGAATATATCCGGCTTTGGAGAGAGTTGTTAGAGGTAAGGGGTTTATATTCATGATCTCTCCTACATATCCTAAATTTACATCATCTGTAATTTTTTTCTTTGCTTTTATCAAATTACCGTCTATTCCACTCATACCAATTGCTCTTCCACCTGTATTATTTATAGACATTACAATTTGTTTATTAATTTTCCCTGCTAAAACCATAGTTACTATTTCCATTGTTTTTTCATTAGTTATTCTTAACCCCCGATAGAAAGTTGTTTCTATATCTAATTTATCCAATGTTTTACTTATTTCCTGTCCGCCACCATGTACTATTACAGGGTTTATTCCTACATATTTCAGTAGAACAATATCTTCACAAAAACTCTTTATTTCTTTCTGGGCACTACCCCCATACTTAACTATAAATACTTTCTCGCAAAACTTCCTTATATAGGGCAGCGCTTCTATAAGAATCTCAACTCTTTTTTTACTCATTTCCCAACTTTTACAAAGTAAACTTTGATATATTGAAAGTCAAGCCAAACGACGAAGTCGTTTGTGGAGTCAGTGGATTCAATTTTTTTTAATCTCGCCTCTTTCGGGATTTTTAATGATTTCTTTTATCCGATTGTCCAGTTCAATTTGTAGCTTTTTTATGATTTTCTTTTTGAACTTAATAAATTTGTTAGATGCTATTACACGCACTAATCCAGCGTACCAAATTTATATTCTTCGTATAGACCATTTTCTATTTCTTTTTTAGCTTCTAAAGTATCTTTAATAAAAAACAAAGGCAAATCAGGGTTTCCTTCCATTTCTATGGCATTTTGCAGATAGGTTCTTAGCTGTTCCGACACTGTTCTATTGTTAATTTTAGCTTTAATTTTTATTTTTCTCTCTAATTCTTCAGGTATCCTTACTGTCAACATAAATTCCTCCTGTATTCTTATTGAATACAGGATTATAGTATGGAAAGAAAATTAAAAAGTCAAAGATTTGAGCTATTGCGTTTATTCTTTCCTCCTGTCATTCCGTGCTTGACACGGAATCTGGAGTATGGATTCCCGCATTCGCGGGAATGACAGAGGGAATGACACTCTTTCCCTGTCATTCCGTCCCCGCATCGGTGTGCGGGGTGACATTACTTGACACGGAATCTGGGGTATGGATTCCCGCGTGCGCGGGAATGACACAAATCGCAGATTTGGTCGTAAAAATTCCCTTAGAATTTTATGACACAAATCGCAGATTTGGTCGTAAAAACTGGAGGTTTTTACGACAGGAAAACATGGTTGATGGTTTTTTCCAAACGCATAATATTTCGTATTTTCTTAACATAAATTTTCATAATGCGACAGAAAAAAAGAGAGAAAATGTTGTATTCTCACCTCCCGCATTAGATAAAAAGGCGTATAGAAAATAGTTTATAAAAAGTGTTAAGAA
>JAGGSB010000077.1 GCA_021159305.1 Deltaproteobacteria bacterium
CTTCTAATCCGTAGGTTGTGGGTTCGAGTCCCACCCGGCGTACCATTGTTTAAGCTTATGTTAAAGCCAATTTCAGGGAAACTTGAGGTTGGCTTTTTTGTTGGTTATTTCTTTGGGGTAACTATAGGGTAGCTTTGCATTAGGTTTAATCCGTTTTTTTGTGTGTGTAATTCTTCCCACTAAACCACAGGATGTCAAAATTATATAAATTTTTAAATTGACTTTGTAATTCAAATGAAAGATTCGATCAGTTTTGTTCTCTTACACTTGCAACTTATCGAAAATAGTCCCATCATTGTTGTAGATACCTATCAAACCACTCAAAAATTCTTCTATTCCTTTCAGCGCAATGTGTGTTCAAACCGTGATCACCTTTTGGAAAAATAACTAATTCGTGAACATTACCGGATTCTTTTAACCTTTCAGAAAGCTTTTTAGCTTGGCTTACTTTTACTCTCCAGTCGTTTCCGCCATGAAGAATTAAAATAGGAACATTTATTTTTTCTGGCCAATAAAATGCTGAGCGTTTTTTCCATTCATTTTTATCCATTCCAACTAGTTCTCTAATCACATTTTTCATTCCCTCTTCTCTTTCACTATAAGTCTGAGTTAGATCAGTAACGCCACCTACGACTGCCGCAGCCTTTATCTCGGCATCATGCTTTATTGCTAAATACATCATCATGCCGCCTCTTGAAAATCCCAACATTACAATTTTATTTGGAACCGTAAATGGCAGACTTTTTGCTAAAGGTATTAGGTTTAAAACGTCATCAATATCTTTACCTCCAAATTCTTCGTGTCCTTCACCTCCTTCATTTCCTCTATACTGAGAGGCTATTACGACATAATTATTAGAGGCCAAATAGGATAAATATTTTAATTTTCTCACTGTAATTTTGTCAAACTCTCGATTTCCGCCTCTGTTGAATATGATGACAGGAAATTTAGAACCTTCATCCTTTAGTTTTAGTATAAATCCAACACTCTTTAATCTACCGCCTCGAAATTTTTCTCTATAGCCCACTCACCTTCACCAACAAACATTTT
>JAGGSB010000078.1 GCA_021159305.1 Deltaproteobacteria bacterium
GAAGAAAGAATTTTAGCCACAGGACCTCCGCCCTTTTTGTCATTCCGTGCTTGACGCGGAATCTGGATTCCCGTTTTCACGGGAATGACAGAGGAAAAGGTAATCTTGAGGCAGAAAATATCTTATATTATCTGTAGAAATCCAGAAGCTGAAAAGAATTATTAGCCACGGATTTGCACTTATTTCACCCTTCAGGCATCTTAAAATAACTCTGTATCTCTTTAATTCTCCCATAGTAATCACACTGGTTGGATGTTTGTTGACAAGTCATTGAGGTTATGAGATGATTTTATGGGTGTTAACTAATTTAACAAGGAGGTAAAAATGAGAGAAAAAGAGAGTCAAGTGACAAAAACAGTGAGAGAGGCAGTAGCAAGGGCAGCCGAAAAAGGTGAGGATTTGAAAGTAAAAGTGGCAGAAATTACCAGAGAGGCCGTAAAAAAGGCATTAGAAAAAACAGAACCTACAAAAGAGAAAGTGGAAGCTGTAGCCAGGGATGCCATGCAGGGTGTTGTTCAAGGGGCAAAACAGGCTAAGATAAAAGGCGAGGAATTGACAAAAAATGCGGTTGAAGGCATAATTGAAGGAACGAAAGAATCAGGTAAAAAAGCGGCTGAACTGGTCAGAGAAGCAGCGGGAGCAACCTTAGAAGTTGCAAAAAAGGCGGGCGATAAGGCAGCGAAAACAGCAAAAGATGTGCTAAAAGGGCTCCTTGAAAGCATTAAAAAGAAAAAAGAAGAATAAGGAAAATTTAAAATATCTGAGCTGGGCTCAAACCGGGCTCGGGGTTATATTTGAAGGAGAATTACTATGAATAGTAAGTTTTTGACTATTTTAACGCTTATTATTGCCATTGTGGCATTGGTAGTGAGTATAGCGGCCTTAAATAAGGCTGGTGGGCGGCCTGATGTCCAGAGGTCGATTGAGTCCTTCAAATCAGAGATAAAACCCACTATCACCGAACTTAAGGAAATCGGAGATAAAATTGCCACTACGGGAACAAAAAGTACTGCCCAAGTGAAAACCAGGTTAGAGCTAGCAGAGGCTAAGGTGCATCTGGTGATAGCAAAGATGAATATTGTTCTGGAAAATAACTATAATAAAGCTGGAGAGGAACTGAAAAAGGCAGCCGCCAATTTTAAAAAGGCACGCTCCGAAGCCTCAAAGGAAATAAAAGCAAAAATAACAAAACTGGAAACAAAACTTGTCAAAGTTCAACAAGATGTGAAGAATAAGTCAAGTCAGGCTGCTGATGAGCTTGCCGATTTGATAAAGGGAACAGAAGAAACAGATAAGTCTGCGAAGGAGAAACCATAGTAGGATTTACACCAAGGTATTAGAAAAAAGGGGAAAGTGATGAAAAAGGCTAAAATTGTTTTGTTATCTGTCGTTCTAATTCTAATTCTAATAATTATTTTACAAAATGTAAAAGATGTAGAGATGGAGGTTTTATTTTGGACTTTTACCATGCCTCATGCAACATTGCTTTTTATCACAGTGCTGGTGGGTTTTGTCATTGGAGGCATTGTAGCCTATATGTTTCGGAAAAAACATTAACCCAATTAGCTAAATAATAAGTGCTAAATCAGATATTACCTGACCTAATAACAATAACTAAATTAGCGGTCTCTGACAACGGTTTGTCCATGCTTCCATTTCACCCTTCATTTTTCTATATTCCAGAAAAAATTCGGTGCGATATTCTACCGGTTACTATAAACTATCTATCAGTCAATGGACAAAAGCTTGATCCGCTCATTATAGAAAGGATTAGCTGGCACAAGGGTTCTATTCCTTTTTTACCGCACCTGTGGCAGTTATTAAAACTTAAAACCATTGAAGTAAAAGTAACTGTTAATGGAATAATATCGGTTACTCAAAATAATCTTGAGAAAATAAAGAGAAAGGAACTCTGCAGGCAGGCCGAAACCAGGATTAAAGAAACCTTTGTAAGTAATTTTAAAAAAGAAGGGATATTATGACACAAAGAATTGGATTGACCCTGGGCAATGGTTCAGCCAGGGGATTGGCTCATATTGGCGTCCTGAAAGCATTGGAGGAAAAGAATATCAAGATTGATTTTATTGCCGGCAGCAGCATAGGGGCATTGATTGGAGCTGCTTATGCCTCTGGTATGAGTGTGGAAAGGATGGAAGAATTGGCATTAGAAATAGACCTCAAAAAAATTGCCCAGTTATTTATTTCAAAACCGGCCTTTACGGGTTTGATAAATGGGAAAAGCATAAAGAATTACATCCTTTCCCATATTGGCAACCCTGATTTTTCCCAGCTTAAGATTCCGTTTGTGGCTGCAGCTACGGACATTGATACGGGCGAAACAGTAGTTTTAAACAAGGGTTCGGTTGTGGATGCAGTGAGAGCCAGTATATCTATCCCGGGCATATTTGCACCAGTAAAAATGAATAACCGCCTGCTGATAGATGGAGGGGTAACTTTACCACTTCCTATCCGTCTGGTAAAAGAAATGGGGGGTGAAAAGATAATTGCTGTTAATGTTATCCCTCAGCCAGGAAAACGCAAAACAAGTCTTAATAATTCATCGTCCAACAATGATTTCTTGGGTATTAAGATGGTGTTAAAAAAAGGGACGAATAAACTGGTCAGTAGCTGGAATTTAATCGGCATTCTCATGCAGAGTATTTTAATTTTAGAAAATACTCTTATAAGAACAGAGATAGCATCACAACGGCCGGATGTTCTTATTGAACCAGATGTTAGCTCAATAAAGATTTTTGATTTTTACCGCGGGAAAGAGGTCGTAGATTCAGGATATAAAGCTGCTATTAAGATATTAAATAGGAGATAAAATTTGGCAATACCTGATTTTCCCAATAGTCTTGGCTAAATCAGAGACAAATTCAATGTCCGGGTAGTTGTGTTTTCTACATGCCTTTGCAATGAGGTCAGGAACACCGACGGACATGAGGGAAAATAGTTAATAGTTGATAGATTTGTGAACATTTGTGATTGACAGACTAATCTTTGAAAAATTCAGTTTCGTCTAATCCAGATTGACGAACCATGCTTTTAAAAGTCTTTATATCAAAATCTTTTTTGTTAGCCAAAACAGTTACTCTTTTCTTCTTACCTTTAATAATTTCTTTGAATTGCTAATGACTTCCTTTTACTGAAGTCAACTTAAATTTGTGATTTAATAGGGTTTTCTCTATTTGTCTGCTTGATATGTTGACTTTAGGCATTCACTGCTTCTCTAAATTGATAGAATTCAGAGGGTGTTTTTGAACGCAATAATTTTTTAAATTCTTCTATATATTCTGCTATAACTTCTTCTGGCACAGGTCGTGGAATAAATTCTTTTTCTTCTTTGTCCTGTGTGACAGATTCAATATAGCTTTCAACAGCTTCTTTTAGATGGCTTCTTGTTTCTTCTAATGATTGTCCTTCCGTAGCAATATCTAATTCCAAACAAATAGCAGTGTATCTATCCTCTTCCCTTTTAATAATATTATGAAATATAAATTCTTTCACTTTTTACCTCATTAAAATAATTTATAATTTTCATTTAACAAACTTCCTTCCTTAATTTGCAGGACAGTGAAAATATTTTCTCAATTACCTAAACATAAAAAGTATTAATTGAATTGTCAATAGGAATATCAACTACTAATTACTGTGAATTAGGTAAATTAGAAAATTTTTTAATCTGGGGTAATCCTGGAAATCCAGAAGCTGAAAAGAAAAAAGAATTATAGCCACAGGACCTCCGCCTTTTTGTCATTCCGTGCTTGACGCGGAATCTGGATTCCCGTTTTCACGGGAATGACAGAGGAAAAGGTAATCTTGAGGCAGAAAATATCTTAATCCAGAGGCTGAAATTATTTATTGAAAATGAATTGACAACAGCGGCAAAGATTACCACAATGGGCATATAAACATTATGAAAAAGATTAAAAATATACCAAAATTTGATAGACCACGAGAGAAGATGCAGAAAAAGGATGTTAAAGCACTTTCTAATCTTGAATTGTTGGCTGTTTTGTTAGGCAGTGGCGTAAAGGGCAAAGATGTATTTGAAGTAGCAAAAGATATATTAAAGTTAGTAGAGAAAGACTTTGAAAATTTGACTCTAAATAAATTAAAAAGCGTTGAGGGAATTGGACTTGCCAAGGCATCTCAGATAATTGCTGCTATTGAGTTTAGCAAAAGGTTTTTATTAACAGAAGGCATAAAAATCAGACATGCTGAAGATATTGTAAGACTGGTTGAAGAACTAAAAAACAAAAAACAGGAATATTTTTTAACTTTCACCTTGGATGGCGCCAATAATTTAATACAGAAAAGAACGGTATTCATAGGAACATTAAATCAGAGCCTGGTTCATCCGAGAGAAGTATTTGCCGATGCCATAACAGACAGAGCAGCAGGAATAATCTTTGTTCATAATCATCCATCAGGCAATGTTGACCCCAGCAAAGAGGATATTTCAATAACCAAAAAGTTAATAGAAGCAGGCAAAATAATAGGCATTAATGTGATTGACCATATCATTGTTGGCAAAAGTGAATTTTATAGTTTTAAGGAAAGGGGGTTAATGTAAAATGATAAAGATTGAATTTACAAAAGCACAATATGAGAATTTAATTAAGCTGGTGTATTTGGGTAATTGGATGATTAATGCTATTCGCACCGATGATATAGTTAAAAAGTATGACGATGTTGAGCAGCATATTTACTCTTTTGCTAAAGATACAGGTTTAGACAAATATATTGAGTTTGATAGTGAACTTAATAAATTTTTTCCCACAACAGAGCTTGAAGAGGATGAAGAGATAGAAAAGTATAGGGAAGAGTATGATGATGAAATTTTCTGGGATGAAATTACAGACAGATTAGCAAAACGCGATTTTATCAAGAAGTATGGAGAGGACACTATAAAAAAAATGACCTGGAAAGAACGATTAGAGAAGGAATATCCTTTTATTGAAAAATACGAAGAAGAATTTGAAAAATATGGCATTGAAAATTTGGAGATTAAAAAATGAAGTTGAACTTAAAGTGACATCAATAAAAGCGCCACAATATTACTTGTAGTTTCCTTTACTTTTTCTCACACATCCAATTCTTATAAAGAGCAAAAATCTCTTTTAGCTCCTTCTTTGTCGGCTCTACAAGTCTGTCATAATCTTTCTCTACTCCAAACCCCTCTTTAGTTTTGTAAATAGCTTCGCCATTTTTTAGATATCCTATTTTTACCGGCAATACTTTTAACATTATGAATTTTTACTATTTTCTCTATTTATAGATTTATTTTTATCTTTTACATCAAGATATGGGAAAATACTTTCTGGGAGGTTTAAACGATGACAAATATAGCGAGCGATACGATGGGATTCTCGCTGCAAACTTATAACTTTGTGAAGATGTTGTCTTTTAACATTGAGTTCCTGGCAGAGGTCTTTAATAAAGATTCCTCTTTCAGCAAGTTTTTCTTTAATAAGGGGATATGTTTTGGTATAATTCCATGTAGCGGGATACTTCATGTAGGAAAGTGTAGTAAAAATATTTGACTTTGTCAAGAGGAGATGAAAATTTTTTTACCCCAATGACAGGAAACAAAAAAGATATGGGACAGCGATTAAATATAGCAAGGAAGGGGCTGAATTTAAGCCAAAATGCATTTGGTAAAATGCTCGGGGTTACCAAGCAAACAATTATCAATTACGAAAAAGGTAGAATTACTTTACCTAAAACTTTTATTCTTTCTCTTAAGGAATTATTTAGTGTAAACCCTGATTGGCTGGAAAGAGGCGAGGGTGAAATGTTTATACAGCCCGATATGATAGGAGAAAAACCGGCTCATTATATTGCATCACCCACACTAAAAAAAATTGTCATAATGCTTGAAGGCATGACCCCTGACGAACAAAAGGAAATCTTAAAATATCTCAAAGAAAGGAAGCTTATAAAAGACCTCTTGAAAGAGCGTGCGGATAAAAAAGATTTACAAAAGTAAGTAAATAATCGAAATTTCTGGGTATAACTTAACGAAGATTTTGTCTCCTTATTATTTATCTCATATTAGAGGTGTTTTTTTCGAATCTCTACCCAGTTTCTTTTCTATCTCCTTTTTTCTCAAAACAACCCGTTTAATTTTGCCGCTGATTGTTTTTGGCAGGTCGTTGGTGAACTCTATTTCCCGTGGATATTTGTAGGGAGCTGTTTCTTTTTTTACATGGTCTTGTAATTCTTTAATCAACTTATCGGATGCTTCATATCCCGGAGCAAGTGTGATAAAAGCTTTTACAATATCTCCCCTCACTGGATCAGGGCTGGCAACTACCGCCGATTCTGCCACTGCAGGATGTGATTGCAAAGCACTTTCCACTTCAAATGGTCCAATACGGTAGCCAGAGGATATAATTACATCATCTGCTCTACTATAAAACCAGAAATAACCATCATTATCCTTATAAGCTTTATCTCCTGTAAAATACCAATCTCCTCTAAACACCTCTTCTGTGGATTCTCTATCTTTCCAATATTCTTTAAACAATCCTATGGGATAATCGGGTTTCACTTTTATAGCAATGTGACCTGGTTCGCCAACAGGCATCTCGTTCCCATCATCATCTGTTATATGAATATCGTATCCCGGCAATGGTTTGCCCATAGAACCATACTTTACAGCCATGCAGGGATAATTAGCTACTACAACCACGGATTCTGTTTGTCCATAACCATCGTAAATAGATAGGCCTGTTGCCTCCTTCCATATTTTGATTACTTCCGGGTTTAGTGGCTCACCTGCAGAGGTGCAGTGCTTCAAACTGGTAAAATCATATTGTTTTAAGTCTTCCAAGACCAGCATTCGATAAGCGGTGGGTGGAGCACAAAAACTGGTCACGCCCTGTGTAGTTAAAAGCCTCAGTGTAATTTTGGGGTCAAATGCTCCTTCTGCATTATGCATGAATACCGCTGCTCCGATCTGCCACTGTCCATAAAGTTTTCCCCAAAAGGCTTTCAGCCAACCGGTGTCTGATATTGTCCAGTGCAGATCTGTAGGTTTTAGGTCATGCCAGAATTTTGCAGTGAGAATATGAGCTAAGGCATAACTCTGCACATGCGGCACCATTCGGGGATACTTTGTTGTACCGGAAGAAAAAGCAAGTAGTAAGGGGTCGTCATTTTTTGTAGCTTCAATTTCATCTTTAGAGAGATAAGGTGAGCATTTTTCCATTTCTATATCGTAGCTTACCCATTCGTCCAGTTCTCCTCCAATAATAATCTTATTTTTTACAGTAGGGCATTTCCCCATTACCTTTTCTACTTTAGATGCGTTGGAACTGGAAGAGATGACTACTTTTGCTTCTGATTGATTGATACGGTATTCAATGTCCTGCGTGGTGAGAATACTGGGAGCAGGAGAAACAACTGCACCTATTTTATTGGCACCAATAATAACTGCAAACCACTCTGGTATGCGGGGAATCATAACAAATATTATATCTCCCTTTTTTATGCCCATGTTTAAAAGTAAGTTAGCAAACTGGTTGGATTGTCGGCTTATATCCCAGAATGTGTATTTTCTTATACTTTTCCCTGTTACATTTGCCCAGACTGCGGCTAATTTTGTTTTATCCTCCGCCCATTTGTCCACTACATCAAAACCAAAGTTGTAATACTCCGGAACCTGCAGTTTAAATGTTTCCTTCGTTTCTTCATAATCTGTCATGTTGTGTTCCATTTTTTCCTCCTATGATGGTTTTTTGTTTAACGAAGCTATGATTTATTAGATAATATGCAAACTACAAAAACTGTCAATATTTTATATTTTATATTCCATAAAATCTTTAGCCAGTATTACATTGGGAAATATAGATTGTGCTTGAGCAAGCAAATCTTTTGTTATCTTATATCGGGAACTGAAGTGGGTCAATATTAAGTGTTTAACATTTGCTTTTTTGGCTACCTTACAGGCATCTTTTATGGTAGAGTGGAAACTCTTTTTAGCAAGTTTTTCATCTTGTTCAGTAAAGGTTGCCTCGTGTATCAACAGGTCTGCTGATTCAGCTAAAATTATGGAATTTTCACAATAAGCAGTGTCACTGCAATAGACTATTTTTTTTCCGGGGATAGGTTCGCTTAAAAAATCTTTTCCATAAAAAGTACGACCATCACTTAATTTGATAGTCTCACCTCTTTTTAGTGCTGCATATAATGGACCTTCTGGAATATTAAGCCTGCGTGCTTTTTCCACCAAAAAATGAACTGAACTTTTTCTTTGAATGGAATATCCATAACTTTTGATATTATGTTTAAGTGAAGCGTGCCTTACAATATAGTTTTCGTTTTCGCATACAATACTAAGAGGATCATGTGCAGAAAGTGTATGTATTTCAAGTTCATAAGGAATGT
Source organism: Deltaproteobacteria bacterium (assembly GCA_021159305.1). Lineage (NCBI taxonomy): Bacteria > Pseudomonadati > Myxococcota > Myxococcia > Deltaproteobacteria bacterium. The sequence goes on from JAGGSB010000078.1 coordinate 8,398, forward strand.
AGGTATGTGTTATCCTTTGAGTTTCTCTTATGAAAGAATTAATGCCTTCCGGTCCGTATATCTCTACCTTACCTTTTGCACCTTCCATCCCCCGTGTAGCCAACAGTCCAGGGAGACCAAAGATATGATCTCCATGAAGATGAGAGATAAATATCTTTTCCAATCTGGGTAATTTTAAAGATGTTTTTCTAATTTGGTGTTGGGTGCCTTCTCCACAATCCAATAACCAGAATTTACCGCTCTCTGTAAAACTAACGGCAACCGAGGACACGTTACGGTTTAAGGTGGGAATAGCTGAGCTTGTTCCAAGAAATATGATTTTCAATTAACTCTGCCTTTTGTCTGCTTCCTCAACAAACAAGGAAGATGTAAAACCGTCTATATTGCAGAGATGAACCTCTATTACCGATGTTTCTTTCTTTAGAAAGCGGGCAGCAGTATTGAATATAATAGGCACAGCTTTTTCTTTGGGAAAACCAAATATACCGGAGCTAATTGCAGGTAAGGATACAGACTTTAAATTATACTCCGCTGCCACTTCTAATGCACTTCTTACTGCACTTTCCAATTTTTTTTCCTCATCTCCTTCGCCCCAGACAGGTCCAACGGTATGAATTACATATTTTGCTTTTAATTTTCCGCCTGTCGTGATTGCCGCTTTTCCTACAGGAACATAACCAATCTTGTTGCTTTCCTCCTGGATAATTCTGCCTCCTTTTCTTACTATTGCTCCTGCCACTCCGCCGCCATGTTGAAGCTGGGAATTTGCAGCATTGACGATGGCATCTACATCCTCCTCCGTCAGATCACCCTTAATAACCTTCAATATTTTGTTGTCTATTTTAACTTCTCTTAAAATTTCCATTATTGCCTCCTCTGTATTATGATTATAATCATGGGGAAGTCTCTTTTTGTCAAGTAATTCCCACGGTAATTATTTGCAACTGCCAAAGGCAGCTGCAAACAGGAGGTATTTATGGAAAAGGTTATCAACCTGGTAGAAAAAGCGGCTAGAGCTTTAGATGAAAGAGGTAAGATTCCATTTAGTGAAAACGATATAAAAAGGTATATAAAAGATTATTTAAAGAAAACCTTTGAGGTTGATGATATAAAAAAGGCTGTAGAAGTACTACTTATAGACTCGCAACAAAAATCCCCGATGAGAAAATGCATCTATAGATATAAAGATGGTTATTCCTATTCACATGTATGCTCCTTCGGGGGCTAATTAGTTTTACTTTTTTACAAATACATAAATAGTAACAATAAGTTAGTTTATTTACTGTTGACTAAGCTGGAGTTTCACCTAAAATAGAAGTAGTTGTTGGCCATTTATGTTTAATATAAGGATATTATGCGGGGGTGTATATGCTGGATTTAAAGAACAGTTTCATATTTGCACCAATAAAAACAGGTTATGGTAAGGGAGATGGAAAAGTTACAGATAGGCATGCGGCATTTTATGCGGCAAGGAGTGAATATTTAGGAGCGGTTACCTTAGAACCGCCTTATCTGGATAAAGGATTACGCGAGCTGCCTACTCAAATAGGAATAGATAATGATGACAAGATAGAAGAATTGAATAGGTTAAATGATTCTATGCATGCAAATGGTACAAAGGTTGTTGCCCATCTAAATCATCCCGGGAGAATGGCAAATCCTAAAATACCAGGAAATTATTTTGTCTCTTCAACGGATAAGCCCTGCGAAAATGGCGGTGCTACTCCAAAAAAGATGGACACAGAGGATATGAAAAAGGTAATACAGCTGTTTGCAGATGCTGCTGTAAGATCAGAAAAGGCAGGTTTTGACATCATTGAATTGCAATTTGGACATGGCTACTTATTAGCTCAATTTATTTCTCCTACCGTTAACGATAGAGACGATGAATATGGAGGAAGTTTTGAGAACAGAACAAAATTTCCATTGCAGGTTTTTGATGTGGTTAAAAACGCCACGGGTCTTCCTATAATCGTAAGGATTAGCGGTGATGAGATGATACCAAATGGTATAAAATTGCCGGAGATGATAAAACTTTCAAAAATTCTAAAGGAAAAGGGAGTTCAAGCCATGCATGTTAGTGCTGGGAGTGTATGTTCAACTCCGCCCTGGTATTTCCAGCATATGTTCACGCCTAAGGGTAAAACCTGGGAAATGGCAGAAAAGATCAAAGAAGCTGTAAATATTCCTGTTGTATTCGTGGGACAGATAAACACCTTTGAGGATATTAATAAAATAAAAAATGATTACCCTGATGATTATATTGCTATAGGCAGAGCGCTTATAGCAGATCCGGATTTTATCGGCAAGTATTTAGGCAAGATCAAGGGTGCATATGCACCCTGTTTGGCATGTGCAGAAGGATGTCTTGGTGGTGTAAAATCAGGACAGGGACTTCAATGTCTTGTTAATCCTACGGTAGGAAGAGAAACACAAGGGACAGAAAAAGCAAAACAGCCCAAAAGATATGCCGTTGTGGGCGGAGGTTTGGCGGGAATGGAAGCTGCAATAACCCTGAAGGAAAGAGGGCATGATATTGATTTATACGAAAAGGATAGATTAGGAGGACAATTTAATCTTGCTCCTTTGACGCCCCATAAACGATCAATGGCAAAATTAGTTCCATATCTTATAGAAAAATTAAAAGAAGAAGATGTAAGTGTAATCTTTAAGGAAGCCGCAAAAACTGATCTTGTTTCAAAATATGATGGTGTCATTTTAGCTACAGGTTCAGTACCAGCTGTTCCTAAAATTCATGGATTAAATAAGTTTTATTGGGCAGATATTCTATTAGAAGAAAATCTGCCACAAAATAAAAATGTATTTATTGTTGGCGGAGGACTTATAGGCGTTGATATTGCAACGGCCTTGATACCGAGAAACAATAAGGTAACCATCGTAAAAAGAACAACGGACTTTGGCGAAGACATGGAAATGATTGCAAAATTGCTTTCTCTTAAGATGATGAAAGAAAAAGGGGTTGTATTCAGTGATCATACATATATTAAAAGGATAGAGGGTAAAACTGTTTATGCTGAGAGAGATGGGAAACAGATACAATTCAATAATGTGGATATCTTTGTTGTTTCAACGGGCATGAAAAGTTACAATCCTCTTGAAAATAAGTTAAAACAAGAGTTGCCGACCTATGTCATCGGCGATGCTATGTGTCCTGGCAATGCTCAAGATGCTATTAGAGATGGCTATGAGACAGGATTGAAATTATAACTAAACATAGCCTTTGCTGAAAAAGGATAGTTCTTAGTAATTCCTCAAATGCTTTAATATCTTTCTGATTATTCAACCTGGGATTGGGATTTTGAATTTAAGTAAAAAGGTGTATTATTTGTATATGATGATTGATTTTTCTAAACAGCGGGAACAGATGGTTGAAAACCAATTAGAAAAAAGAGGAATAAAGGATAAAAGGGTTTTAGATGCTTTCAAGAAAGTGGAACGACATTTATTTGTTCCTCATCGGTATAAAAT
>JAGGSB010000079.1 GCA_021159305.1 Deltaproteobacteria bacterium
TGAATACGCTACCGCCCTTCTATTTTTAATGAGGATTATAATAAGATATAACCTGCAGTTTATGATTCTGCAGATAAAATACAAAGCAAAGCATGTTTATTTAATGAACAAAATAACAGGATATCCTGCTGCTGTCAAGGAAATGACGAAGTCATTTGCTTGCAAACAGTAGTTTGTCAAGACAAACACCAGAGGTGTTTGCTTGCAACTGCCAGAGGCAGTTGTCAAGACAAAATCGAGGATTTTGCTTGCAAACAGTAGTTTGTCAAGACAAACACCAGAGGTGTTTGCTTGCAACTGCCAGAGGCAGTTGTCAAGACAAAATCGAGGATTTTGCTTGCAAACAGTAGTTTGTCAAGACAAACACCAGAGGTGTTTGCTTGCAACTGCCAGAGGCAGTTGTCAAGACAAAATCGAAGATTTTGCTTGCAAACAGTAGTTTGTCAAGACAAAGCAACTTCTTTTTCTTCAACAAGGGTAGTAAAAGAGTTTATTATAAATTTTTTGGCATCCAAAATTTCTAAGAGAACAGGTTCTCCCTCTTTCGTGAAGTGGACGATTATCTGTCCTTCTTTTTTAGCATAATCAATTGGTTTATCCGACAACTCAACAAGAAGTGCATCTACATCCTTACTGTATCTAACTTTTCTCATACCTTTCCCTCCTTGCAGGATAAAAAGTTATTATTAAAACATCTTCTTTCCGTCTTTCGTAGATAACGCGAAGTATATGTTCCTCATCTAATTTCTTCTGTGCAATGTACCTACCTTTATATCCAGAGATAATTTTATCAGGATTGGTAACCGCATCTCTAATAAAACTTTCTTTTATTATCATACTGTGCCTTCTTAATATTTCAATCTTCAATAACGCATGTTGGCTAAATATTACATCTCTCACTTTACTTTTACTCCCCCCCTCATCGATACTTAATTCAAACTTCTTTTTCACCCACAAATTCCAATGCTTTATTTAATATCCTTTCACTTATTCTAAAATTTATATTTTCCATTATGTTCAGTATTAAAGGTCTAACTTCCTTAATTATTTGCTTCTTTTTAGCAAGCATTAAAATGCCCAGAGTGCCAATTACTTTTAGTCCCTGTTTATCAGCTATTTTTCTTGCTTGCTTGTCATCTATTATTACTCTATCTATACCTTGTTCAATCGCTAATGCGATAGCCTCGCTTTCACCACAATCAAGATGCATCCTGAGTAACCTTACAAGGTTTTTATCTTTTACTTGCTCAATTTGAAAAAATTTTGAAGTCTCTGATATAGATTTAGCCTTAAAAACTTCCTTATAAACAGCTTCAGGAATAATCACTTTCTTAAACAATTTATTTAGTATATCTAATCTTTTAATACTGAGTAGTGCTATCAATGGAGAAGAATTACAAACAACCATCATTTAAAGTATTCCAGATTTCTTAAATCTCTTTCTAATTCTTCGTCATCATAATTCAAAGTCACATTTTCTTCTTTTAAAACTTGCATAAATTCTAATCTGCTTAATCCACACAACTCAGATGCTTTTCCTATTCCCATTATACCCTTTTCATACAGTTTTACTGCTAAGAGTTTCAAAAGCTCTTTTTCCCTTTCCTTCTCCGGAAGTTTTATAGCTGCTTCCACTGTGCTTGGTATGTTTATTGTTATCATAATACCTCCTCTTACAAAAACTTTATCACTTCAATAAAATCAATCAATTAAACCTCCTTTTAGTTTGCTTTTTAAGGTATATACATTAAGCGATTTTTTCAACAATACAAAACATTTTTGTGCAGGTGTAGGATGGTGGATAGAGGATGGGGAGGAAGGGATGAGTTGGAACGGGAGAACGGGAAAACAGAATCCAGATTCCGCATCAAGTGCGGAATGACAGGGAAAAGGGGAATGACAGGGAAAAGGGGAATGACAGGGAAAAGGGGAATGACAGGGAAAGGGGAATGACATCCGGTGATACCCCGCTGCTTGCGGCGGGGTTTTTTATTTAACGGGGTGGACGGCATATCAATTTTGCCATTTCCTTTACCTTTCACTTTCTTCAAATGGATTTATAATTGTAAGTTTATTCTCAAGATTAAAACTATGCTGCATATCTTCCGATATTAAATAATCTGCATCACAATCCAGAGCACTGGCCGCAACTACACTGTCCCAGAAAGAAAAACTGTGATTAGCACGTATTTTTGATGCCTTTAAAAGTATGTCTTGAGATAATTCAAGTACTGTATATTTTCTATATAGTGACTCAATTAAGTTTTGGATTTTCCCTTCTGAAAAATTAACCTTTTTTATCAAATTTACACACATCTCATTGATTATTTGAGTGCTGATAACAATTTCACATTCTTTTATAATAGCTCTGGCAATTTCAGTTTTCTCCCTGTTTTGAGATTGGATAAATGAATAAAGCCATATATTCGTATCTATGAAATATGTTGAATCTGGCTGTATGTTAAAATCTTTCATAGATTTCTTCTCTTGAAAAAGGTGAAAAATCTTTTAATTTTATGGGATTTGCTAACAGTTTGTCAATTATATCAGCCTGCCTGGTAACCTTCTCACTTATTATAATAACTTTCACAGTATTACCTGTTTTTTGTTTGTATTTTTCAGGGATACGGATAATCCCGTTTTTTATTTTTGATTTAAATTCAATTACTTCCATAATATCTTTCCTCCTGCAAATTATGATTGTAGGACACACGGTCAAACCTGCATATCATTAAACAATATAAACTCATACGCAAGATTTATCAAATTAAAATATCCCTTCCAGTTTTTAGCGTCACCAGGTTGCGTCCCAGTTAAATAGGCTTCGCGTTTAACAGCGGACAGCGGATAGTGTAAGTGTGGGTGTAAGATAGTTGATAGTTGATAGTGGAAAGAAGTGGATAGGAGAAGAAGTGTAAGCAGCCTATCTGATCCAATAAAACTCTGCCTCAGATTTTTCTTCAAAAATATCAAACTCATGATGGTCTGCCGTTACAAGTTTTGCATTTCTTATAATTGTTTCACCAACGGCAATGGCGTCTGCTAAGGAAATACTATAATTTGCTTTCAGCCTACCCGATTCCCTCAACTGCCGATCAGTCAAATTATCGACTATTAGAATAGGCAGTCCCAAAATTTTATGGAATGTTTCTTCTGCTACTTTTTCCCCGTCATCGCGATACACTCCATAGTAAATTTCCAGGATATTCAATTTGTTCATGTAAAGCTTAACTTTCTTTTCTTCTGCCATCCGAAGTAGATTTTCAACCTTGCCTGCTCCTTCTTCATCATTAAAAAAGGCAATGAGCGAGCAAGCATCTAAAACAAAGATTTCCATCATGCCTCTATTTCCTTTTCCTCTTTTTTCATTTGAAGATATCTTTGCGTTGAAAATCGTTTAGATTTCAGAAATCCTCTTGCTTCTTTAATAGGATCAGATATAGGGCGTAGTAAAATACCTTCTTTAACTTCCATTGCCTCAATTTTTTTACCCTTCAATTTGTTGGCTATTTCTTTGGGTAAATTTAGTTCGTCAGAACTTAATATTATAGTGCTCATTTGTTTGTCCTCCATCTTTTTAAAAACATAAGTCATAAGGGTCAAAATTACAAATCCAAATGTAGGGGGCAGCGGATAGCGTATGTAAGTGTAGGTGTGGGTGGGAGTGTAGGATAGTTAATAGTGGATAGTGGATGTAGGTGTAGATGTATGATGGTGGTTAACACTCAAAACTATGATTTATCATAGTTTCTTTCCGCTCTTCCATATTTATCCTCAAATCTTATAATATCATCTTCTTCTACATATTCACCGTTTTGCACTTCTATGATTTCTAAAGGAACCTTGCCGGGATTTTCCAGCTTATGTAGAGTAGATTTTGGAACGAATGTGCTTTCTCCTTCATGAATAAATAATTCTTTATCACCAATTCTTATCTTTGCCATTCCTTTTATTACAACCCAATGCTCTGTTCTGTGATGATGCATCTGCAAACTCAAAGACTCTTTTGGATTTACTGTAATTTTTTTTATTCTAAACCTCTCTCCTGTATCCAGAACCGTATATTCTCCCCATGGACGATATGCGGTTTTATGTTCAAGCGCTTCTTTTCTTCCATTTTTATTCAATGTTCCTACAATTTTCTTTACTTCCTGCGCCTTTTCCTTAGATGCAACAAGCACTGCATCATCCGTTCCTACAATCAAAAGGTTTTCTAATCCAGCACAGGCAATCAATCTTTTATCTCCAATAATGAGGGAATTTTTTACATCCCGTGTTAAGATATCACCAATGACTACATTTCCTTCCTTGTCTTTTTCATATAGCTCATAGAATGCCTGCCAGGAACCAATATCACTCCATTCAATATCAAGGGGAATGGTAACCACATTGTCTGCTTTCTCCATTATGGCATAGTCTATGGAAATGGACGGAACATTTGTCAATGCTTCTTTCAGAAGTTTTTTATTCTTTAAGTCTACATCTTCTAAGGGCTCGTATATATCCGGTGCGTATGTTTTGAATGCTTCCATTATGGTTTTTATGGAAAATGCAAACATACCAGAGTTCCACAGATATTTGCCATTTCTTAAATACTCTTTTGCCTTCTGTTCGGAAGGTTTTTCTGTAAATTTTTCCACCTTATAAACATCTTGTTTGTTACCTGCCACCTCTAACTTACCACCTCTTTTTATATACCCATATCCTGTTTCTGGGGATGTGGGGTTTATACCAAATGTAACGATACAATTAGATGCTATGTTAGAGACCTTTTCCACAATTTCAGTGAATCTGTCTTCTTTTTTTATGAAATGGTCTGATGGACAAACAAATATTGTTTCATTTTCGTCTATATTTAATATATCTTTCATCCATCTTGCACAAAGAAATATCGCTGGCGCAGTATTCTTAGGTATTGGTTCAACAATTATATTTTTTTCTCCTATATCAAATCCTTCCAATTCTTTTTTTACATGAAAGAAATAATCCCAGCCTGTGGAAACAAATATATTCTCTGGTTTTGTAAGCTTTAAACATCTTTCTATTGTCTTTTGAAAAAATGATTTTTCACTAATCTTTAAAAATTGTTTTGGGTAATCCTTTCGCGACAAAGGCCACAATCTTTCGCCTTTTCCTCCCGCAAGAACAACTATTGTCATAAAAAAACCCTCCTTAGAAGTTTTTTTACGGAAATCCGCAGAATTTTCATAAGAATCTCCTTCAAAATCAACCGCCTATTCACTATTTATTTCTTTATGGTAAGAAGTGTAAGTGTGAGTGGATGCGTTAATAGTTGATAGCGGATGGTGAATGGTTGATAGCAGATAGTGGAAGAAGTGATGAGTAACTCGTGATTGGCGAAGCGTGATTAGGGAGTGGAAGTAGGAAGACAAGCTACCGCCCTTCTATTTTCAACATAACCTGCAGTTTATGATTCTGCAGATAAAATGTGAAACGAAACATGTTTATTTAATGAACAAGATAACAGAGTATCCTATTATTGTCAAGGCGGGTAGCGGGATAAACTTAGCTTTTCATCCAGCTTTCTACACTGTCATCTCTTCTAAACACGGTTCCTGTAAATAAACCAACCAGCACGCCATCTTCTCGTTTAATTTCAATCTTATAAATAGCAGTATGTCGGCTTTTTGCCTCTTCGGTAGCAACAGCTTTAAGTATATTCCCTTTCTTGCTGGAAGCAGGAAAGTTTATATGCGCATTTAGAGCCACAGCCACTTGACCCCAACTATTAGATGCTACTGCAAAGGCAAAATCAGCCAGAGCATAGATGGCCGCTCCGTGTGTAATTCCCACCGCATTTAACATTTTGTCTGTTACTTTCATTTCTACTGCACATCCTCCTAATTTTGCCTCCGTAACCTTCATTCCAAAGTTCACCGCTATCTGGTCATTTTTGTTCATCCATTGCGCAATTCGCCAGGCTTTATCTTCCACTTTAACCTCCAATTTCTTATACTTATCAGTTTCTCCCAAATCTTAAAAACGCTTAAGAAAAATAGAAATAGCAAAAACCACTCCCATAGTCAAAACAATAGTCGCTCCAGAGGGAAGATTAAGCAAATAGGAAAGCCATATCCCAATAATCGTTAGAATTGTAGCTGAAATAATAGAAAAGAACATAAGTTGTTTGAGGCTATGAGCAAAGCGCTTTACTACAGCAGAGGGAATAGTTAACAATGCAATAACCAGAATGATACCCACAATCCGAATTAACACCACAACACTCAAAGCCACAAGACAAAGCAACAAGAGATATAATCCTTCTACGGGCATACCCATAACCTCTGCAAATTCTTCATCAAAACAAATAGCAAGAAATTCTTTATAGAAAAGAAAGGTAGTTAAAATGATCACTATATCCAGGATAAGCATCAGCTTTAAATCTAAAGGAGAAACAGTCAAGATGTTGCCAAAAAGATAGCCGAACAGGTCTGGTGCATATCCGGGAGTTAAGGCAACAAACAGGATACCTATGGCCATTCCAACAGACCAGAATGCACCGATAGTAGTATCTATATGAACCTTTGTTCTCCTTGATATTAATCCAATACCTATGGCTGATAAAAGGCTAAAAGGAATAGCAGTGAGAATGGGGTTTAAACCGATGAAATATCCTATACCAATTCCACCGAATGCCGCATGAGAAATTCCACCACTGATAAACACTATTCGTTTTGCCACCACGAAACTTCCCACAATACCACAGGCAATACCCGCCAAAAGTGCCGCCAGCAAAGCATACTGCATAAAACTGTATTGCAATATACTCATTCGTGTTTCTCTAAAACCCGATAGGGTGTTTCGTGAAGGATAAGGTCAACAGGAAACTGGTATGTTTCAGCCAGCTTTCTTATACCTATTTTTTTATCACCATGATAACACAACTTGCGATTTAAGCAGGCAATCTCATCTACATATACAGAAATAGCACTAATATCATGTGTAACCAAAACAATGCTCATTTTCTTTTTTAATCTGGATAGCAACTCGTAAAAAGACTTTTGCATTTGAGGATCAAGACTAGCAGTCGGTTCATCCAATAAAAGCAGTCTGGGTTCTCTTACCAAAGCCCTCGCAATAAATAGCCTCTGCAACTGACCACCCGACAATTTTCCAGCTTGAACATTTTTTAAATCAAAGAGACCCACTGCTTTCAAAGCGGCATCTACTGCCTCTCTATCTTTTTTGGAGCAAGCTTTCATAAAGCCATTATATCTACCTATCAACACAGCTCCAAATACAGTAATGGGAAAATCCAGGTCAAAGAATTGACGTTGGGGCACATAGCCTATAAGTTTTCTTGCTTCCTTTGGAGAAGTGCCGAAAACACTCAGTTTTCCTCTCTGGGGTTTTAGTAATCCTAAAATGGTATATAGCAAAGTAGTTTTACCGCCTCCGTTTGGGCCTATCACACCCAGAAGCACATTTTCTTTTATAGGAAGAGTTATATCTTCCAACGCCAAAACCCCATCCCGCCAAACCCAAATATGCTCCAGTGTAACAATTTCCTTTTTATTCATCATTTGACTTCAACAACGCCTTAGCAGTCTCTTGCATATTTTTCAAATAATCTTTCGCCAGAGGGTCAATTAACACTACCTTGCCGCCGATTTGTCTGGCAATTGCCTCGGCACTCTTTGCGCTAAATTGAGATGAGGAAAAAATAATCTTAATTTTATGTATTTTTGCCTGTTTTATCACCTTCGCAATCCATAACGGAGTCGGCTGCTTGCCTTCTTTCTGAATAGGAATTTGCACCAGGTTATAATCTCTGGCAAAATATATCCAGGCAGGATGATAAACTATAAATTCCCTTCGTTTTAAATGTTTAAAACTACTTACAATCTCAGCATCCAATACCTTGAGTGCCTTAAGATAGATATCCCTATTCTTTTTATAATATTTTTTATACTGAGGATCTATCTGTGCAAGGGACTTGAAGATATTTTCCACCATAATCTCGGCATTTTTTGGCGAGAGCCAGATATGAGGATTAACTCGTTTTCCATTTTTTATAAGTGAGATACCTTTACTGCAATCTATAACTGCCATATTTTTATTCAAACTTATGATTTTAGGCAACCAGGACAGTTCAAACCCCATTCCAGAACCCAGCTTAAAATAAACCCTGGCCCTACTTACCATTTTCAACTGGTTCGGTGTCGGCTCATAGGTATGAGGGCTTGCTCCAGGCGGTACCATAACCGTCACCTGCACCCTTTTCCCTCCTACCTTCTCTACAAACCTTGCTTGAGGAAGAATGGTTACAGCCACCTTTATCTTTTCAGCCCATGCCTTATGGACATAAAGATTAACAATGCAAAATATAAAAAACACAACTAGTGTTCTCTTCATATTCATACTATCTTGCAACTATGTTGCTTGCTGCATTTATTGCAAACTCCCTCTATAGAAACATTAATATTGTCAGCTTGAAACCCATAAAGCTTACATAGATTAGAGAGAATAATCATCAGCTCTGAGGCATTCAAACATCTTACTTTACCACAAATCTTACATACAAGATGAGGATGAGGTTTGTGGTCTTTGTCAGCTATTTCATAATAGAAGGTTCGCTTTATAGAAAATCTCCTTACCAACTTCACTTCTACCAACTTTTCCAGGATTCTATAAACAGTTACCTTATTAATAGAGCCAACCTGTTTTAAGATTTCCTCAGCCATAAGACACTTTTCGGCGGAAATTAATGTTCCAAATACAGACAAACGCAGAGGAGTAACAGAAACTCCTTTACTTTTAAGCATCTGTTCCGCGTTGCTTGCCTTAAACATAATTTGTTGTATATCACAGATGCAACTTAATTGCAAGTTCTGTGTGCGCCTTAAAGATTTATTTCTCTCGCGCCAAGATTGCATTGCCTTCTTCAAACAATTCATAGTTGATCTGCTTGAGCAAATCTTTCTTTACTTTTTTACTCAAAGCGCTAAAAGATACGAGAAGATGAGGTTGACCTTGTTTAGATCGTCCTATCTTAAAAAATCCTGAATGTGCACCTGTTACCATAATTCCAATCTTCCCATCTTTATCCTTGACCAGTCTTCCGCATGCAGGAATTTTAGTAAACTTTTCGCCGCAAAACCCTTCCACCGTTGAAACCCTATATCTACGAAGGCAACCCATCTCATCTGCCAATCGCAGGCTTCTAATGAATACTGTTTTTCCTCCTGCCTCTAAATCTGAAAAGCCCAACGGTTTCCACTCCATAATTTTAAATTATAAAAGTTCCTGCTACTGCCGTCAATTGGTTATATTAACCCACTTTTCTAACTTTAGAAAAATAGGCAATTTCTTTCCATCCTCTTTCCTCTGTCATTCCCGCGCACGCGGGAATCCATACTCCAGATTCCGTGTCAAGCACGGAATGACAGGAGG
>JAGGSB010000080.1 GCA_021159305.1 Deltaproteobacteria bacterium
GATAGATTTTTCTTGCTTTTCTTTTAAAAAGCGAATATTATCTTAGCGATAGAAACTTTTTTGGAGGGAAAATGAAGACCAGTAAGTTGTATGTCGGCAACCTCAGTTACAGGACAACAGAGGAAACCGTAAGGGATACCTTTGCACAGTATGGAAATGTAGTCTCTGTGAGAGTATTCGAAGGTAAGGGATTTGGATTTGTAGAAATGGGCACTATTGAAGAAGCCGAAGCAGCAAAAGAAGCACTAAATGAAACAGATTTAGAGGGAAGAAATATCAGGGTAGATGAAGCAAGGCCCCGTCAGGAAAGACCATATCGCAGATAGAATAATTTTTAATAAAAAAATTAAATAGATTTCGCTTTCTCATAAAGCTCTTCTACTGTCTGGCGGTTTAACTGTTCCAATTCTTTCCCATGTAGTTTGCGTGCCATTTCTTCCGCCTTTTTAACACGGTCGGCGAATTTTTCTATCGTTTTGTTCAGTGCTCTATGCGGATCGATATCTTCTTTGCGAGCGATGTTTGCTACTGTAAACAAAACATCTCCCAACTCTTCTTCTCTATCCTCAGCCTTTGCGTATTTCAGCTCTTTTATTTCCTCGTCCAATTTAGAAAAAACATCTTCTAAGGTATCCCAATCCAGCTTTTCCTGTGCGACCTTTTCACCTACACGATAAGCTTTAATCAAAGCAGGGAGATGCTTGGGCACACCTTCAAGCACGGATTTCGTTTCCTTTTCTTTTTTCTTCAATGCTTCCCAGTTTTTCAAAACATCCTTCACTCCTGTTACTTTTACATTACCAAATACATGAGGATGTCTGTAGACAATCTTTTGAGAAATGGCATCTATCACATCTTCTATGTCAAATTTATTCTCTTCCTTTGCCATCTGCGCATGAAAAACAACCTGTAGTAAAACATCACCCAATTCTTCCTTTAATTCTGAAAATTCTTCACACTCAATGGCATCTATTACCTCATATACCTCTTCAATAAAGTTTTTCTCCACAGATTTGTGTGTTTGTACCTTATCCCAGGGACAACCATTTTCTCCTCTCAATCTTTCTACTATTTCTACAAATTCTACAAATGCCTTTGCTATTCTATCTTTCTTGGATGTATCCATTTTCAAACCCCAAATTAAAAAATGTCTCTTTCACTTCTTCCCATTCTTCTTCTGTAATTTTTCTGTTTATCTCAGGGAATTCAGCTGCCCTGTAAGCAGGAAAATACTGACTCATTAAAGAAATGTAGCTGCTTTTTGACAGATTTTCTCTTATCCAATCAAGTATCTTTTTAACCTGACGGGCAAGGGAAGGCAAAACCAATATCCTTATTAAAAGTCCTTTATATGCAATATTATCCTTCGTCTTTAAATCTCCAACCTGCTCATACATCTTTTTCAATGCCTTTTTTGCCACATCTGGATAATCAAAAGCATTGGAATATTTTTTTGCCACATTGTTGTCAAAATATCTAAAATCCGCCAGATAGATGTCCACAAGACCTTCTAAAAGGTCAATAACCTCTTCTTTGTCATAAGAAGAGGTATTGTAAACAATAGGAATATGTAGTCCTCTTTTACGAGAGAGAAATATAGCCTCTGCTACATTGTGAACAACATGAGAAGGGGTAACGAAATTTATATTGTGCGCACCACTTCTTTGAAGGTGAAGTATTGTATCCACCAATTCATCTACTGTAATTTCCCTTCCTGTATTTCGCAACTGAGAAATGGGATAATTCTGGCAATAAACACAAGCCATATTGCAGCCTACAAAGAATATAGTGCCAGAACCATTTACTCCAGAGATGGGCGGCTCTTCCCCCAAATGCAAGGTTGCACTGGCTACCACAGGACTCCATCCTATGCCGCAAAAACCTTTTTTTTCATTTTCTCTGTCTGTTTTACATTCTCTGGGGCAAAGGATACATGTCTTTGCCATATTCTTCAGTTTCTCAATTCTTTCTCTCATCAATAAAACCTATTTTCCTTAAATAATCTTTTATTCCTTCTCTTATATTGTAAAAAGCGGAGAAATTTAATTCTTGTTTTGTTTTTTTCATGTCTGCCAATGTTTCGCACTGATAAAATCTTTCATAGGGATTGTCAATATATGTTGTTTCCTTATTTGCCTGCAAAAGTTTATTGAGAATCTCTACAACTTCATTAAATGTAGTTTTTTCACCCGTTCCTACATTGAATATCCCTTTTGCATTTGATCTCATGGCCACAATATTTGCTTCTACCACATCAAAAACATAGATAAAATCTCTAAACTGCTCACCATATTTGAATAATTTAGGATTTTTTCCTTCCTTTATCTGATGTGCAAGTTGCAATATCATACTAGAGGCTTTGCCTTTATGCTCTTCATGTGGACCATAAACATTAAAATACCTCAAACCTATAATATCTGTTCCTCTTTCTATTTCCCTTAAGGCAATTAAATCCATCATATACTTAGAAAATGCATAGGCATTTAAGGGTTTTGCCCTTTGTTCCTCTTTCATAGGAACTTCTCCCTTACCATAAACACCCGCACTGGTAGCGTAGACAAGCTTTGTATTATTCTTTCTGCAAAACTCCATTATTTTTTTAAAACCGTCCACATTGTTTCTCAACATCTCTTTATCATCTTTAAAAGTGGTATCAGTATTGGATGCCTCATGAAAAACCACATCCATTTTTTTACCAATGTTTATCTCTTCTTTAGATACATCTAATTTGATTACCTCTCCTCTAAATCCTTTTAAATTATTAAGATTTGCAGAAATGAAATTATCCACTACATAAACTTGAGCTAAATCCTGCAATTTTAAGGCTAATTGAGAACCGATAAACCCTGCCCCGCCTGTAATTAGAACATTCATTTTCCCTCCCATTCAACAGAATATTCAAATTATACCATATTTGCATAACAAAAGAAAAACAGCTATATTAATTGCATAGAGTATGAAAATATTAAAAGACAAAATAAAAATATTGAGGAGATATTCTGCATGAAAAATAGCAATACAAAGTTTATGTTTGTTATGGGTGGTGTTGTATCGTCCTTAGGTAAGGGTATTGCCTCAGCATCCACCGCTTATCTTCTTCAGTCTAGAGGAATAAACCTTATTATGCTAAAGATTGACCCTTACATAAATGTAGATCCCGGAACAATGAATCCGTATCAGCATGGTGAAGTTTATGTTTTGGATGATGGTGCAGAAACAGACCTGGATTTAGGACACTATGAACGATACACAAACCTTACCCTCACTCAAAAAAACAACTTTACTTCAGGACAGATATATCAAACCGTAATCACAAAAGAGAGAAGAGGAGATTACCTGGGAAAAACCGTCCAGGTAGTGCCACATATTACAGATGAAATAAAAAAAAGAATTTTTGATGTAGCAGAAGGAAAAGACCTGATAATAGTAGAAATCGGCGGCACAATTGGAGACATTGAAGGACAACCATTTATAGAGGCAATCAGACAAATGCGGTTTGATGTGGGAAGGGAAAACACATTGTATGTTATACTTACACTCATCCCTTATATCAGGGTATCCGGTGAACTAAAAACAAAGCCCACTCAACACAGCGTGAAGGAATTGCAATCTTTAGGTATTCAACCCGATATCATCTTGTGCAGAACAGAAAAGCCGCTAACAAACGAGATAAAGGGGAAAATTTCCTTATTCTGTAATGTAGAAAAAGAAGCAGTAATCACTGCCATAGATGTAAAAAATGTATATGAAATACCACTAAAATTCCACCAGGAGGAATTAGAAAACCTTGTCATAAAAAAACTAAATTTGAAATGCAATTCTCTTTCCATTGATGAGTGGAAAAAAATGGTGTATCGCATAAAACATCCTAAAGACACAGTAAACATAGCTTTTGTAGGAAAATACATCAAACTAAAAGAATCATATAAAAGTCTAATAGAGGCATTCGTCCACGCTGGCGCAAAACTCAATGTTCATGTAAATCTGAATTGGGTTGATGCGGAGCAAATCGATTCATCCAGCACAAAGAATATTTTATCAAACATGGATGGGATGCTTGTTCCAGGGGGCTTTGGTGAAAGAGGAATAGAAGGAAAGATCAAAGCCATTAAATATGCTCGTGAAAACAAAGTGCCTTTTTTAGGTATATGCCTGGGTATGCAATGTGCAGTTATTGAATTCGCCAGAGATGTTGCTCATCTGAACAATGCGGATTCGGAAGAATTTCGTCCTGAAGCACCACGCAAAATCATCCATTTAGCCAAAAAATGGACAAAAGATGAGAAAATTATTGAAAGAGATGAGAAAAGTGAAAAAGGAGGGACAATGCGCCTGGGTGCATATCCCTGCCAGATAAAGAAAGGAACAAAAGCTTATCAAGCTTACAACAAAGAACTAATTTATGAAAGACATAGACACCGCTATGAATTTAACAATGATTATCGCAAAGTGCTGGAAGAAAAAGGATTAATCATTTCCGGCGAATCTCCTGATGGCGAGTTTGTAGAGATTGCCGAAATCAAAAATCATCCTTTCTTTGTGGGCACTCAATTTCACCCTGAATTTAAATCCCGACCCCTTTCTCCCCATCCTCTTATCTTAGAGTTTGTAAAGAATGCGTATGAAAAGAGAAGAACTAAAGAAAAACATTCATGATGGAAATATAGAGAATTTCTACATATTCTGCGGCTCAATAGATTGGCTGAAAAAAATATACATCAAGAGATTAGAAGAAGCATTTTTAGGAAAAGATAAAAAATGTGAAAAGATAGAGCTGCAAAATGAAGAAGAATGGGAAAATATAAAGAATGACCTCTCCTCCAGCTCTTTATTTTCTCACCATCAGATCTTTCACATCATTATGAATTTTCCCATAAAAAAACTTTCCCCCATCCATTCCAAAAACCTCATTTTAATCGATACGGAAAAGTGTCTCCCTACATTTGATAAAAAATATACTGTACCTATGGAGAAAATTGGAAATGATGAATTGATAAAATATATCGAATATGTGTTCTCCAAATATAAAAAGAGCTTCAATGCTCAGCTACCGCAGTATATTGTGGATAACTTACCAGACCCTGCTTTTTTAGAAAAATTCTTAGAAAAATTAATACTATATATGGGTGAAGAAAAAGATATAGTCCGCAACACTGTAGATACATTTCTATCATTTGCCCCTCAGACCACTGCTTTAAATGTAATTCAAGCCATCTTAGACAAAGATTTACCCCGAACATTAAGCGAAATAGACAACCTCTCTTTCCTTGATATACATCCCTCCATATTGGTTGCTACTGCCGCTACAATTTTTTCCCGTATAGTAATATGCAAGGTGGCAAGCATAGAAGAAATTAAACATATGAAAGACGGATGGAAAATTTTGAAATATAAAAGAAAAGCTGATAAGATAAGCCTGGATGAACTAACAAAGCTTGTCTTGATTTTTTATGATTTTGACCTGTTTTTAAAGAAAACAGGAGAAAAAGGAGCTTACTCAATTTTGAAGGGGATGCTCATAAAATGGATAAGTACATAAATTTTGTCTTCATCGTGCACAATCATCAACCAGTGGGAAACTTTGAATCTACACTGAATGAAGCCTTTGAAAAAGCATACCGACCATTTATAGAAAGCCTGTATAATCATCCATCCATAAGAGTAGGGTTGCATTTCTCGGGCTACCTCCTTCAGTGGATATGCGAGAAAAAACCGCAATTTATAGAGAAAATCAAGGAACTTATACGCATAAAACAGGTAGAGATATTGGGAGGAACAATCTATGAAGCTGTTTTCTCTTCTATAGATGAATTTTCTCAAAGAAAACAGATTCAAAAAATGAATAATCTTATAAACAATGTATTCCATGTAAAGCCGGAGGGAATGTGGATTGCTGAAAGAGCATGGGAACCCCATATAGTTTCGGCTATCGCCAAAGAAGGCATAAAATACACCATTGTAGATGATATACACCTGAGGAGAAGTGGTATGGAAGAAAAAGATATTGCCAGAGGCTATTTCATCACAGAACATGAAGGGAATTCCCTGTTTATATTTGCAGGAAATGAAAACCTGAGATATTCCATACCATTTAAGTTGCCTCATGAAACATCCTCTTATTTAAATTCCTTTACAAAAGATTCTTTGTTGGTATTTGCAGATGATGGAGAAAAATTCGGGATATGGCCGGGAACACACAAATGGGTATACGAAGAGAAATGGCTGGAAAGATTCTGGCAAGAGATAGAAAGCTGCTCCTGGATAAAAATGGTTTTGCCTAACGAAATAATAAAGAGAAAAAAACCGCAAAAACTTATATACCTTCCTGCCTGTTCCTATAGAGAGATGGATGAATGGGTAATTCTTACGAAAGGACAAGAAATATACAGCAGACTAACAGAAACATTAAAGAAAATGAATATGTATGAAGAATGTAAACCATTCATAGCAGGTGGAATGTGGAGGAATTTTTTCTCCAAGTATGAAGAATCAAACAATATGGACAAAAGATGTTTATATGCAGTAGAAAAATATAAGAGCCATCCAAGAGAAAATGCTCTGGATTATATTCTGCGTGCTCAATGTAACGATGCTTATTGGCATGGCGTATTCGGAGGATTATATCTGCCGCATTTGAGAGATGCCATATACAGAAACATCATTCAGGGAGAAAATCTTTTGAATCAAAAACAGGAAATAATCATCAGGGACATGGACAAAGACGGATACGAAGAAGCAATTATGGGAAATGAACACTATAATCTATACATAAAGCCCCGCTATGGAGCAGCATTATACGAATGGGACATAAAAAAGAAGGCATTTAATATTCAAAATACATTGAGAAGATACAAAGAGGCATATCATAAAAAAATATACTACACTGGAAAAGATGGGGAACATAAAAGCATACACGAACAGGTAGCGGCTAAAGAAGAAGGGTTGAAAGAATACCTTATCTACGACCGTCGGCATAGATATTCATTTATTGAACACCTATCGAATGATATAAACGAAGAAGAGGTCTACAGAGACAACTTTTATTCCCGGACCACATATAACCCATGTTCTTTGATTAAAAGAGAAAATTCATCTCTGACATTCCTATCACCATTGCACAAAATAGAGAAAACCTATACTCTTTCCGGTAGAAAAATCATTGTTCATTATAAAATGAATGAAACAGAAAATATGCCCTTTTTGTTTGTTGAACTCAACCTTACCTTGCTTACCGACAAAACAGAGGATAGATACTTTACAGTGGATGAAAAGAGATATCCGATGAATTACAGGGGTAAATTTTCTCATGTAGAGTCTTTTACATTATTTGATGAATGGCAAAAGATAACACTGAATTTCGAAATTCAAGCAGATAAGTTTATCACAGCCCCCATCTACACCGTATCATTGTCTGAAGAAGGATTTGAAAAGCTGTATCAGGAAACAACATTTATGATCGGATGGAAATTGCCATTTAAGGAAAAAAATATTATTATAACGGGGAAATGGTAGAGAAAATAGATGTAATCACCCATAAATCAAGAGAACTTATAGATATTACACCTCATATTGAGAAAATAGTTGAAAAAACTAAAATAAGAGAAGGCATTGTCATTCTATATGTTCCCCATACTACCGCTGGCTTGATCATCAACGAAGGCGCAGATCCTGCGGTAAGAGATGACATATTAAATACACTTTCCTATCTTATTCCTCGTAACAAGAATTACAAACATCTGGAAGGAAATGCCGATGCCCATATTCAAAGTTCTGTCATTGGATGTGAAAAAACAATATTTATAGAAAACGGAACAATACTTTTGGGAAGATGGCAAGCGATATTCTTCGCCGAATTCGATGGACCAAGGCAAAGGGAAGTCTATATCAAAATCGTTGAAACATCAAAACATTAAATAACCCCGCCGTTTGCTGTGGGGTATCATTAGATGTCATTCCGCCCCGCATCGGTGTGCGGGGTAATATTCTTTCCTTCTGTCATTCCGTGCCTGACACGGAATCTGGAAAGAATATTAGCCTCTGGATTCCCGTTTTCACGGGAATGACACAAAACAAAGATTTGGTCGTAAAAACTGGAGGTTTTTATGACACAAATCGCAACTTTGGTCGTAAAAACTGGAGGTTTTTACGACACAAAACGCGGCAAGCTGCGGGGAATTAACCCTACTATATGTAATTAAATCGGGTTGTAGGTACAGGAAGTATCCTCTTGCATATAGTCTTCATACATTGCATCTGCCTTTACCCTGCATCCTCCGCAAACACTGAGATATTTGCATCTTCCGCATTTTCCCTTATATTTTTTGTAGTTACGCAGATTTCTAAATATCTCGCTTTTCTCCCATATATCTGAAAAAGACTGCTGTTTTAGATTCCCTGCATTTCTCAAAAAATAACTACAGGGCTTTACATTTTCTTCTTCATCTATAAAAGCGATAAATTGGCCTGCCACACATCCCTTGAATCCGCCTGGTGAAAATTTTAATGTTTTTCTATTTAAAAACTTTTCCTCCTCTATAAGACGGTAGTAGTATGGAGCACAGGTAGGTCTCATAATCATTTCCTTTTCTTTCAATTCTGTCTCCAGATGCCATCTTAAGACCTGTTCTATCTGTTTTCCGTCCAGCAGCTCTTCAAAGATATCCTTTGCTCTGCCGGTAGGAACAACAGTAAACATATACCAGGCAACAGGTTTTAATTCTCTACATAACCTGTACACATTTTCTACATCGTGTATATTCCTCTTTGTAAAAGAGGAATTTATGAGAAACGGAATATTATATTCGTGGAATTTGCTTACTGCTTTCATCACACCATCAAATGCCCCTTTTTGTTGTCTGAAATCATCGTGTACCTCAGCGCACGAGCCATCAATGGATAGAGAAACCACCTGAATACCGCTTTCTTTTATCATCTCGCATATCTTATTATTCACCAATGTGCCATTTGTAGCAAGACACATCTTCAAACCCTTTTTTGTCCCATATTTAGCAATGTCAAATACATCTTTTCTCAATAATGGTTCGCCGCCCGTTAGAACAATGGTGGGACTTGCATAGCTTGATATATCATCCAATATTCTCAAAGCTTCCTTAAATGTAAGATTATCCTTTTTGTTTATATCTGCCTTTGTTCTACAATGGATGCAGCGTAGGTTACATCTCTGCGTGATTTCCCATGCTATCCAGCGAGGCTCAAACCTCATCTTCCGCCTCTTTTTTCCAGCCACACTTTGGACATTTCAACCATTTTTTTTCTTTTACCAAAAATTCATTTTTGCACTGAGGACATTTCTGTTTAACTATCTCTCCTCTCACTATGAATTTACATTCCGGATAGCGCGAGCAGCGATAAAACTTCCCATTTTTTGAACCCCTTTCTGTCAATTCTCCTTTCTCGCACTGAGGACATTTTATTCCTATAGAATATGGTTTGGTGTTCTTACATTTCGGATAACCTGAACAGGCTAAAAATCTCACTCCGTATTTGTTGTGCTTTACAACCATCGGCCTCCCACATTTCTCACATATCTCATCTGTTTCTTCCTTTTTTAAGGGTTTTGTATTTCTACATTTTGGAAAGTTTGAACAAGCCAGAAATTTCCCGTATCTCCCTTCTCTGATAACCATAGGCGCACCGCATAACTCACATACCTTGTCCGTAGGTTGAGGGGGAGGTTTAAGACTTTTAATATTTTCATAAGCCTTGTTCAAAAGATCTGCAAAAGGGGCATACCATTTGTTTAATACCTCATTCTCTTTCTTTTTTCCTTGAGCTATTTCATCCAACTCTTCTTCCATCTTTTTGGTAAAATCCGTGTTGATTATATCATCAAAGCCCAAAGAGAGTATGTTGGAAACCGTTTTCCCTAATTCGGTAGGATAAATTTTCCTCTTTTCCAATTTGATATATTTACGATTAAATAATGTCTTGGAAATTGAAGCATAAGTAGAAGGTCTCCCTATACCATAGGACTCCAATATTTTTATGAGACTGGCTTCGGAATATCTGGAAGGGGGTTCCGTTGTATGCTCTTCTATTTTTATCTTTTCCACCCTGCCCTCTTCTCCTTTCTTTATATTCTGCAAAACCGAAGGTAATCTCTGTTTCTCTTCGCTTAAGATGAGAAACCCAGGAAAGATAATATCTGTCTCAGAGGCTTTCGCCTCAAATCCGTTGCCGCCAAATGTTACGGTGAGCGTTTTTTCCTTTGCAGGTGTCATTTGGGAAGCTAAAAATCTGTTCCAGATAAGAGTATATAACTTTCGTTCATCTGTCGTGAGAAATTTAGCCATACTCTCTGGAGTGCGAAACGAAGATGTAGGATGAATAGATTCGTGTGCTTCCTGAGCACTACGCACTTTTGTTTTATATACATTGGGTTTAGGAGGAACAAATTCCTTACCTATATTCTTTTTGATAAAATCCACCGCCTCTTTTTGCGCTTGACCGGAAACACTCATAGAATCTGTCCTCATATAGGTGATAAGACCTATCCTTTGATTGCCTATATCTTTTCCATCATAGAGTCCCTGGGCGATGGTTTGTGTTTTTGAAGGTGAAAAGTGAAGTTTTGTAGATGCTTCTTGCTGCAAGGTAGAGGTTGTAAATGGAGGATTGGGTTTTCTCGTCTTTTCTTTCTTCTTTATTTCTGTGACTTCAAAGCAAAAATCTTGAAGATCCTTTTTTATCTGCTTTGTCCTATCTTCAGATAAATCAAATTTTCCTATTTTTCTACCATCTATGGAGGTGAGCACTGTTTCTACAACAGCATTTTGTATGTGGATATAGGGATGAACGGTCCAGTACTGTCTGGGTTTGAATTTCTCTATTTCTTTTTCCCTTTCCACAATAAGCTTCAAGGCTACAGATTGCACCCTCCCCGCAGAAAGTCCTCTCTGTATTTTTTTTGCCAAAAAAGGACTCAGTTTATATCCTACAATGCGGTCTAAAATTCTGCGTGCCTCCTGACTCTTCACCATATCCATATTTATGGAACGAGGATTTTTCACTGCCTCATTTAAGGCTTCCTTTGTAATCTCATGGAAAACAACCCTCTTTATATCACCGTGAGGTTTAATAGTTTCTACTATATGCCAACCTATAGCCTCCCCTTCCCTATCTTCATCCGAGGCAATAAACAACTCATCTGTTTCTTTAACCATTTTTTTTAACATATCTACAACTTTTTTCTTACCCTTGGGCACTACATAAGTTGGTTTAAAGTCTTGTTTTATGTTCACTCCAAATCGTTTTTCCGGCAAGTCCCTTACATGACCATATGAGGCTACTACCTTAAATTTATTGTCTAAGAAAGAAGAAATAGTCCTCGCCTTGGCCGGCGATTCTACAACCATAACCTTTTTTTTCATGTCTTTATAAATATATTTCCTCCACTTCTTTTTACAACTCCTGATAATTCTAAATCAGTCAAGATTTCAGATAATTCCTTTGCCTCCATTCCTGTTTTTTCCACCAATTCATCAAAATAGGTCTCACCTTCCATATTTCTCAATACCAAATCCTCTTTATCGCCCAGCAATCTTTTCTCTTCCGCTGTTGTCTCTTGCACCCTTTTCAGGTCGGGATAAAATCTCAACAGTATATCTTCTAATCCTGTCAAAATACAAGCTCCTTCCGAAATTATCTTATTGGTACCTTGACTACGCTTAGAAAATATTTCTCCCGGCACAGAAAACAACATTCTGTTCTGTTCTACGGCATAATGAGCGGTAATGAGAGAACCAGATCTTATTCCTGCCTCCGTCACTACAGTAGCCAGAGAAAGTCCACTGATAATGCGATTTCTCGAAGGAAAATTGAATGCGTAGGGTGGGGTTTGAGGCTCATATTCGCTAATTATTACACCGTTTTCGCAGATCGACTCGTAAAGCTTGCGGTTCTCCGGCGGATATACTACATCTACGCCGCTTCCTAAAACAGCTACAGTATATGTTTTAGACAAAAGAGCATATTTATGAGCAATACTATCTATTCCCCTTGCCATACCACTTACAATTGTAAATCCCAATCTTCCCAACTCTGTAGCGAGTAATTTTGTTGTCTGTTCTCCATATCCAGATGGATATCTTGTTCCCACAATGGCTATAGGAAGTTTATATTTCTTCCATACACCTTTAACAAACAATACAACTGGAGGATTGATAATCTCTTTGAGGGGTGAAGGATAACACTTACTCCAGAAATCTAAAACAATAATGCCTTTTTCTTTTGCCTCATTGGCAACATCCTCACACTCGGAAATATCTACCTTTTCGGATTTAACGACACCAGAAAAAGCCTCGTCTAAAGTTTTAAATTTATTTAAAAATGTGACATCCTTTTTCCCTTTGCCCCAGGCCCTTCCTGTTGCTATAGCTAATATTTCTCTTTTCATAGACAACCTAAAATAGCTTTTGCCGGCTCAAAACTCAAGTCCGTTTGTGTTTATAAAAAATACAATTTTCTTCAATAACTCTTGCCGCCGCAACACCGAATAAAACAATGTTCCAGAATAAAAAAAGCCAGATGAGAATAACAGGTAAAATGCTTAAACTTCCATAAATTACATTATAAAAAGCAAGTTTCAAATAAATATGAAAACCGGATTTAAGCATATGTAAGAAAACAGTTACAAGTAGAGAAGATATGATATTTGTAAATACATGCATTTTTACATTCGGCACTATGTGATACCCTATAAATAAAGTCCCCCACCAGATAAAAAACGGTAATAATTTAATATGAATTTTAACTGGATACTCAGGCAAAGTGATAGGCAACAGCACATTTAAAGCAATAAATAAAGAGGGCAAAATGATAAAACTTACTATTATAAACAGAAAAATAGCAAACTTTTTCAGTAAATTTCTTTTTTCTTCAACGCCCCAGATAGAATTCACACATTTCTCAAAGGTATTAAAAAATGCAAAAACCACAAAAACAAAGAAAATAGTACTAAATATACCTATTTTAGATACATTCTTGATAAATATATCCATATAATGGAAGATTTGATCAGAATATGTAGGTATTATATTTACAATAAGTCCCTTTGCCTGTGAAAAATAATTAGAAACAATAGGCATTCTGGAAGAGACAAAAACGAGCATATAACTAATAGGCACGATAGCTAATGCCGTTAAATATGTCAAAAACGCTGACCACAGGATTATGTTCTTTTCTTTAAATAATGTGAAAGCCTTGTTGATAGAACCTGGTAACCCTACTCTTGTCTTGCCCATATTAATTTGCAACTACACACATATATACAAATGCCCTCTTTCCTTTTTAAGTTCTTTTACGCTCAAATCAAAGATTTGTGTCATTCCCGTGAAAGCATGCCCTCGACCTGATCGGGGGCGGGAACCCAGAATCCAGATTCCGCATCAAGTGCGGAATGACAGAAGGAAGTAATGTCACCCCGTACTTGATACGGGGGCGGAATGACATCCAGTGATACTCCGCTGCTTGCGGCGGGGGTTTTTATTATTCTACCTCATATTTTATAACACACCAATCACCTTCTTTTTTCAATATCTTATTATCCACTCTCATTATCTTTACTTTTTTGCTACAAAAGTGATTTATAAACTCTTCTATGAGTCCGGGGAAAGGACAGATTGTGCCTTCTAATTCCGCTTCTCCCACACCCTTGGGACAGAATTTACATTTACTATTTCTTATCTTTACAACGATATTGTCATATTCTTTTTCTACATTTATATCGCTGGAAATAGACAATACAGAGTTAAGAGATGCTAACACTTGTTCACATTCTTCCTTAACACCTTTGCTCTCATCAATTTTTAGAGGATTTTTTACCTCCTCAAACATCGCCAAATACTTTCCTGCTCGGCGTGCTGCGATGTTCATCACCGCCTGATTCAATATACCAAACTCATTAAGACCTGCGAAAAAAGAGGCCACAAAAACATCATCTGCATTAAGGTCTCTCTCCTCTATACTTTCCTTGAAACCCATCATATACCTCCTGTTAATATTTACTCAATTTACCAATTGCTAAATTTTCCTTTGCCTCTTCAATCTTGTTCATAATATGAGTGTCTATCCATCTTCCGTCCCACCATTCCAAGGGATTAACGAACAAACCATTCACCAGAATGGAAAAATGCAAGTGATCTCCAAATGCCAAACCCGTAGTATCAGTGCAAGCGATGCGTTGTCCTTTTTTTACATTTTGTCCCGTTTTTACATATATGTTACCCAAATGTGCATATAGACTAAACAAACCAAAACCGTGATCAACAATTATTGTATTTCCATAAATACCTAAGAAACCTGTCCACTTCACAATACCATCGTTTGCAGCGATAACAGGTGCATTTCTTACAGATGCCAAATCATACCCTAAGTGATGTTCTCTATCTATTTTCCTGCCATTATAAATATAATCTCTTATCTCAAAGGTAGATGTCACTTTGCAACCGCGAGAATGAATAAATCTACCATGCCACAACATCTTTGTTACAGAATCCTGACATACCTTCTCAATCTGTTCATTGTTTTTCTCCCGCATGTTCCTGTTTGCCGAAATAAAAGATTGTAGAAGATTTTGAGGATTAAAATTATCCCCCAAAACCTCCTTAATCTTTCCTTCTATAAATGATT
Organism: Deltaproteobacteria bacterium; assembly: GCA_021159305.1. Taxonomy (NCBI): domain Bacteria; kingdom Pseudomonadati; phylum Myxococcota; class Myxococcia; species Deltaproteobacteria bacterium. Next base: position 14,650 of record JAGGSB010000080.1, read on the forward strand.
TTGTTACCTTGACATTGCGTCTTTTGGGTTTAAAACTCTCCCAGAAAACAGGCACATGAGCAAGAAATATATTCCCCGCTTTATCTGTAGCTACCGCCGTTGTTCTCCAAATCTTCAGTTTGTTCACAATATCATATCCAAAAAAGCTAAGATAAACATAATCTTCACCAAATAAGGATTTCACAGGATAAGCTTTAAACTTTCTTTCGTTTACTGTCAGATAGACAGAACTCAAATTCTTATCTTTTGCCTGAAATATAGCCACACCCGCTCCGCCAACTTTAACCCTATTCGCTCCACTCAAAATAACTATATGAGGAGAGATGGTGTCTATAACTATTTTCTTTTCTACATTTAGCACATTTCCCCTAAACAAATTTTTTGTGCTGTGATTCCTTACGCGGACAAGTAAATATGCCTTTCCCTGTGGCAACTGCTTCTTTACTTGCAACCTCAAGTTTATACTTTTCATGTCTTTATCTTCAAAATGCCTTTTATACAACTCTATTGGTGTATCTAATGTCATAAGCTTCACTTCAATATCCTTTATCCCCGCTCGTTTATCTTTTATGCTTAAAATAATGGGTTTTTTGTTTGTGAAATACTCCATAGGATACTTAATATTTATAGATATAGGATTTTTCCCTATGGGCACAAATAGATAAACCAAAATACCAATTAGGATTATAACAATAAAAACGGAAATTAGACCCTTTTTCATCTACAATTTTCCTCCATTATTTATGATTTAAATCTGCTTTATACTGGGCTATAAAACTTAATATTTGTTTTTTGGCGACATGGACATTTATCCAGGCATAAATATGAGACTTTCTGCTTAATGAGCAGGAAAGAGAATTGGTCAAAGGAAATTGAGAGATAAGCAAAGAAATAATAGCTAAAAAAATAAGTACTTTTATGGGCCCAAGAACTGCACCCGATATTTTATCCACAAATCCCAGATGGATACTCTTCAAAAACAGTTGGATAAAATAGGAAGCAATAAAAAATAAGATGTAAACTCCGATAAATATTAAAATAAACGCAACAAAAATACCCATAGAAGGAGATATTTGAAATAGCTCTGTTATTTTTTTTGCTACCTGAATATAAAATGTATGTGCTAAAAACAAAGAAAATAAAAGAGAAAACAAACCACACAATTCTCTTGCTAACCCTCTCATTGAGCCTCTTATGGCAAATATAAGAAAAATAAAAACGATTACTATATCAAGAGTCAGCATTTTCAACCCTTATGGTATGAAAGTGCGCATATATAACCATTCCCTTCTTTGCTCCCTTAGGTTTCCTTACATACTTTTTCTGTGTATAATCTACATCCACATAAGCATTCTTGTTTGCACTGTGCACTGCTGCCATTCTCGCTGCCTCCATTATAATGCCCTCAGGCAATTCTTTCAACTTCTTTTCATTCCTTATTACTACATGAGCACCGGGGCAAGCTCTGACATGAAACCAAAAATCAGTGGGATTAGCCATATCCATTGTTACAATATCATTACCAATAGCATTTTTACCTATAAAAGTAGTAAATCCACCTATCTTTAACTGCTCAACAACCTCTTTGGGGTGTACCTTTTTCCGCTTTTTCTCCTGCTTGAGCAAACCTTTCAAACGATTCAACTCTTCTACAGAATGCGCATTTTCTACATCAAATTTAATCTGTTGCAAAAATTCCAACTCTTTTTCTATTCCCTTACCCCTTTTTTCTAAATTGCCCTTTGTTCTATTGAGTTTCTTGTATTTTTTAAAATAATATTGAGCATTCTCTACCAATGTCCTATTCTCTTTGAGCAGAATGGTAATGGGTTTTTGACTGTATATATCTATAACCTGTATATCTTTTAATCCTCTATTAAGAGGCTCAGGAATAGAAAGAAGATTCTCTGCCCATCTTTTATATATTTCCTTCTGTTCACATTCTTTGATGCCCTTCTCGACATCTTTTCTTATTTTACATATTCTTCCCGCTTTCTTATCTATCAGTTTATTTAGTCTTTCTTTCCCTTGCCTCACAACTCCCTGCAAAGGCTTTTCTACATAATATTCCCACAAAATATCAGGTGAAGCTTTTAAAAACATATATGGAAGTTCAATAGGATAAATAAAGTATTTTTTACCATTTGTGTAGAATCTAAATTGTAGATTTTGCTCATCAAATGCACATCTTACATGTCTTATAAATTGTATAAACTCTTCTTTACTTTTCACACAATTATTCAAGAATGCATCCCACCCTAAAATCTGCTTTACTTTTTCCTCTTCGTAAGCTCCTTCTAATTGACTGAGAGAAGATGTAAATAGGTCTAATTCTTTTGAAGGAGGCGGTGTATACTTCGCACCTGGGACGATTTTACGTATGTTTTTCAATATGTGTTTGGCTGATTCCCGTATTTTACCATCTTTATCCGCAATAATGATGTTGCTTCTCTTTTCCATTATTTCTACAATTAATTGGTATATCTCTTTTGCCTCACCCCTTTGTTGTTTGAGAATTAATGTAACTATTCTTTCTGCACCTTTCTGTATTACATCGCTTATTTCAAAGTTCAATAGATGCTTTCTTAAAAAATCAACAAAATTAGTAGATAGACCGTGAGAAATCTTAGAGGTAACGAATATAGATGCATAAACCGGATCTATACTTATGAAAAGATTCTTCCATTCCTTCTTTTTTCTCAAGCAAAATATCCAGGACCTTGTATTAAGCTGAATAATGCTCGTAATACTGAATCCAATAAGATATTTTATCTCCCTTGTTGAGGCTTTAAAACTAAGGGAGTTCATTGCAGGTTTAAAATGTTACAAATATCTTCTTGATCTTTCCATTATTTTTCTTCTCTTGATCGCCTTTTTCCGGGCCGCGAGCATCTTCCTCTTCTTCTTTTCACTGGGTTTCTCATAATATTCGCGTCTTTTAATATCGGATAAAACACCCGCTCGCTCGCATTGCTTTTTAAATCTCCTTAAGGCTTCCTCAAATGACTCATTCTCATATACTACAACACCTGGCACACTTCATCCCCCTTCATTGAAATCTGAAATTATTATAAACAAAAAACCGATTTTGTAAAGCTAAAGAAAATTCATGGGATCAACATCACATATTGTTCTGATGTTGTATTGTATTTTTTCCTGGCTTTCATTGATTCTTTTCAGTGTGTTTTTAACATCATCTGTCTTGATTAAAATATGATATCGGTACTCATTCTTTATCATATATATAGGTGCTTTCACTGGACCATAGATTATTTCCCTTTTTATCTTTTCTTTTAATAATGCGGCAAATTTTTGCGCCTGTTCCCTCAGTTTTTTCTCTCCTCTTCCTCTAAATACAAATCTAATGAGATGAGTAAAGGGTGGATACAGAAGATCTTTTCTATTTTTCAACTCTTCTTCAGCAAATGTTCTCCAATCATATTTCTTTACATACCTAAACAGAGGATTATCAGGATTTAAAGATTGAATAATAACTTTACCAGGCATCTCTCTGCCCGCTCTTCCTGCCACCTGAATAATCAAAGAAACTGCTTTTTCCGTTGCTCGCACATCAGGTGAGGAAAGTAACGCCTCAAAAGATGCAACCACTGCCAGGTTGATATGCGGATAATTATGTCCTTTTGATACCATCTGCGTGCCTACTATTATATCTGCCGTCTTTTCTTCTATTTCTTTCAAAACTCGCTGAAAATCTTTCTTTTTCCTCGTTGTGTCCCTGTCTACGCGTGTAATATGAGCTTGAGGAAATAAACCTTCGAGCGTCTTTTGCACTCTCTCTGTTCCCATTCCGCAGGAAATGAGCTGAAAACCACCGCAGCGAGGACACATATTAGGTAGAGAATAGGTTGCACCGCAGAAATGACACTTAAGAATATGGTCATCTTTATAATATGTCAGAGAAACGCTGCATTTAGAGCAAGTAAATATATAACCACATTCCTTGCAAATAATAAACGAATTAAAACCTCTTCTATTTACAAGCACAATGACGCTTTTTTTGCTGCGCAGTGTGTTTCTTATCTCTCTTTTTGCAGCAGAAGTAATTAATCCTCCTCCTTTTAAAGAAACAATATTCATCTGCGGCAACAGCACATTTTGACTGCGCCCTTTAAATTCAATAAGCTTATACTCGCCATTTTTCGCCTTGTATAAAGACTCCAGAGAGGGAGTAGCAGAAACAAGCATGATGGGAATATGGCTGTCTTTCGCCCGCACAACAGCCACATCTTTAGCATTGTACAAAGGCACGGTTTCTTGTTTATAAGACTCATCCTGCTCATTGTCTACCACAATAAATTTTATGTTCTTCAATGGCATAAACACAGCGGAACGTGTACCAACAAGAACTTTTATTGCTCCTGTCCTTACTCTACACCACACATCAAACCGCTCTTTTGGCGTAAGTCGTGAATGGGTTACAGCCACTACCTTCTTTCCAAATCTTTTAGTAAACAGTTTGACAAGCTGAGGCGTGAGAAATATCTCTGGAACAAGAACGAGAACTGAACCTCCATTTTTTAATGCATACTCAACAAGCCTTAGACAAAGCTCCGTTTTCCCGCTACCTGCTGCGCCAAAGAGTAAAAAAGGTTGAGATACAGACTCTTTAATATAGGGGTTAACTTCACGATATGCTTCTTCCTGTTCCTTTGAAAGTTCACCTTTTTCTCCCCATACTATTTTTGTATTTTCTTCCACATCTATACTTGTTTTTTGAAAGAGCTTTTTAGGAAAAGCACTTTTGATAACCATACCTAAAGGAGCATTATAATATGAGGATGTAAATTGTATGCTTTTCATAAGACCTTCTTCTATCAATGGTTCTTCGTCTATTATTTTTTTTATCTTCTTCGTTTCAAACAACGGATTTTCTACCTTCTCCCATACAATACCTACCTTTTTTTCTCCGCGAAGATCCACTTCTACTCTAACACCTTTTTTTATTTCACTATCATACTCATACACAAAACCATCCTTTATATTAAGAGGAAAAATCACTTTAAAGTAACAAATCATTTCCAAAACCTCCTATTTGGTGTATTATAACCTAAAAATTAGAAAGGGAAAAATGCTTACGAAATTAAGAGAGTCAGTGGACTATATAACAAAAAGAACAGATGGATTTAAACCCTTGGTAGGCATTGTTCTGGGAACAGGATTGAACGATAGTCTAAATATAACTGCAAAATCTTCTATTCCCTACGCCGATGTTCCGCACATGCTTCCATCTACCACTGCAGGACATAAAGGTTGCTTTCTATTTGAAAAGATAGAAAATGTAAATACTGTTTGTATGCAGGGAAGGTTGCATTTTTACGAAGGATACAAGTTGAAGGATATCACTTATCCCATAAGGATTATGGGTCTTTTAGGTATTAAGTTTCTCATCGTAACAAATGCCAGCGGAGGACTGAACCCCTCTTTTTCTGCTCGGGATATAATGGTTATCACCGATCATATAAACTTCTGTGGAGAAAATCCACTGAGAGGAAAAAACACAGAGGAGTTAGGAGAACGCTTTCCTGATATGTGTGAACCTTATGACAAAAAATTATACCTAAAAGCATTAGAAATAGGAGCAAAACAAGGAATAATATTAAGACAGGGAGTCTATGTTTGGGTATGCGGACCATCGATGGAGACACCTGCCGAAACAAGGATGTTGAGACAGGTAGGAGGAGATGCAGTGGGCATGTCCACAGTGCCGGAGGTTATAGTTGCTCGACACATGAATATCAAGGTATTGGGCCTTTCTATCATTTCAAATGTCAATAAACCGGATTGTATGCAACCCGCTCCTATAGAAATGGTGATAGAAAATGCTCGTCTGGCATCCCCAAAGTTGGCTTCGGTTATAAGAAGTATTTTGAAGGAGGCCTTTAATGAATCTATTAATTAAAGGTATCATTGTCACGCCTCAAGATGCAATAGATGGATATGTAGGGATAAAAGGTTCTCAGATTGTCTATGTGGGAAAAGAAAAGAAAAAAGCAAAAAAAACAATAGAAGATCCCCATCTCCTTATTATCCCTGGTTTAATAAATACCCACACCCATTTAGCAATGTCTCTGTTTAGAGGACTGGTTGATGATTTAAAATTAAAAGACTGGTTATACAATTATATTTTCCCACTGGAGAAGAAATTCATCAACAAAAATTCTGTTTATTGGTGCAGCCTGCTATCTATGGTAGAACTTGTAAGGGGTGGTGTAACCACATTTGTAGATATGTATTTTTTTGAAGATGAGGTAGCTCGAGCATGTAAAAATATAGGTATGAGAGGGTTTATAGGAGAAGGGATATTAGATTTTCCTACACCTGATGCAAAAAACTCGGACCAATCCATAGAAAAAACGAAAGAACTATTAGAGAAATTCAAGGAAGACAAGCTTATAAGCATTATTGTAGCACCTCATTCTACCTATACCGTGGAAAGGAAAACACTGGAAAGATGTAAACAGCTAAGTTTAGATAAAGAAATGTTATTTAACATACATGCCGCAGAGACAAAAGACGAAATTAAAATAGTAAAGGAAAAAACAGGAAAAACGCCAATAAAATACCTGAATGATATACATATATTAGATGAATATACTATCTTAGCCCACTGCACCCATGTTACAGACCAGGAGATAGAAATGTTAAAAGAAAAAAGGTCAACAGTTTGTTGTGTTCCAGAAAGTAATATGAAACTTGCCTCTGGCATTGCACCTGTCTGGAAAATGATAAAAAATAATGTGAATGTAACCATAGGTACAGATGGCAGCGCAAGTAATAACAATTTGGACCTGTTTCAGGAAATGGATACAATATCTAAAGTGCAGAAGCTTTACACTATGGATTCCACTGCAATGGATGCAAAAAATACCTTATTTTTAGCTACAGCAAATAGCGGGAAAGCGCTTCATAAAAAAATAGGCAAAATAGAGGAAGGTTATATCGCAGATTTAGCGATTATAGATTTAAATGATATAAACCTTATACCATATTTTAATCCTTATTCTCATCTCATCTATTCTGCTTCAGCTTCTAATGTGAAAATGACAATAATTAATGGGAAAATTATCTATGAAAATGGCAGGATGGTTACCGTGGACGAAGAAGAAATAAAACAAAAGGTAAGAGAAATTGCATCAAAGGTTGCTAAAGGTTAAATCTTTCGCCAAGTTAAACCTGTTTTTGTATGTACTGAGCAAAAGAGAAGATGGTTACCACGAACTATTTTCTCTCTTAAACAAAATAGACCTACATGATGTACTGTTGTTTAAAAAATCAAATAGAATTATAGTGAACTCCAATATAAAGGAGCTATGCGGAAGGGAAAATATCGTATACAAAGTGGCTTCATTTTTAAAGAAGCATTTTGACATAGATGAGGGAATAGAAATCTATGTGGACAAACATATTCCTGTAGGCAGCGGTTTAGGTGGAGAAAGTAGCAACGCCGCCTATACACTATTGGCACTAAACAAGATATGGCACTTGAAAATGAGCAAAGAAGAAATGATAAAAATATCTCTCCTCTGGGGCAGCGACATTCCCTTTTTTATTTCTGCCAATGCTGCGCTGCTTAAAGGAAGAGGCGAACTTGTTCATCCCTTAAGAGTGAAAGGCAAACACTTCGCTTTAATTGTATTTCCAGAAATTCCTGTATTTACCAAAGATGTATATGCAGGAAAAATCCAGTTGACAAACAAGATATTTGCCCATAGAATTTCAACGAATGTTTTCCGGGAAAATGACATAAATATGAGGTGTATTCTTAAGTACATGCATAACGATTTGGAACACAGTGCTTTTTCTCTTTATCCCAAACTAAAACAATATAAGGAGAAAGCAGAAAAACAATTAGGAAAAAATCTTATCATGTCTGGTAGTGGTTCGGCATTTTTCACTATACTATTCCAGGATGAGGAGGTGCAAAAGGCAGTAAACAAATGTAAGATGTTGCAAAAAGAAGGTATAAACTGTGTTAAAGTAAAGCTTTTATGTTAAAGGATGGAGAGAATGGAAATTACAGAAGTAAGGATTAATTTAGTGGAAGGAGATGAAAAGTTATTAGCTTTCGCTACGGTAACTTTTGATAACTGTTTTGTAGTTAGAGACCTAAAGGTTATTAATGGGAAAAGAGGGTATTTCGTAGCTATGCCTTCTAAAAGAATGAAGGATGGAAGTTTTAGAGATATCGCTCATCCTTTAAATAACGAAACGAGGAAAAAATTAGAAGAGAGAGTTATTCAAGAATATGAGAAAGTGAAAGGAAGCGAAAAAGGAAGCGAAGAAGAAAATGTAGGAAACATTGCAGAAGTGGAAACTAACGATTAATTGGGGTGTAGCCAAGTGGCAAGGCACGGGACTTTGAATCCCGCATTCGGTGGTTCGAATCCACCCGCCCCAGCCAAAAAAATATTTATCTTTAAGGAAACGGGTATTTAAATGTGGAGATTTTGAAATGAAGCTTATTACGGGCAATGGAAATAGAGAATTAGCGGAGGAAATCAGTGATTACTTGAATATTCCTCTCGCCCCTACTATTGTTAATACTTTTAGCGATGGGGAGATAAATGTACGAATTGAAGAAAGTGTAAGAGGTGATGATGTTTATGTTATTCAATCTCTCTCCCGCCCCGTGAGTAAGAACATATTGGAAATGCTCATTATCATAGATGCATTGAAGAGAGCATCTGCTGGGTCCATTACGGCAGTTATGCCTTATTACGCTTACGCTAGACAGGATAGAAAGGTAGAACCGCGAGCACCTATCACTGCGAAATTAATTGCTGATTTGCTCACGGCCTCCGGGGCAAGCCGAGTCTTATGTATGGACTTGCATGTAGGTCAAATTCAAGGTTTTTTCAACATCCCGGTAGATCATTTGTATGCATTTCCAATTATATTGGATTATATTAAATTAAATATGTTAGATAATTTGGCTATTGTTTCACCGGATGCAGGTGGTGTAGAAAGAGCAAGAAGCTATGCCCGAAAGCTTAACGCATCCCTGGCTATCATAGATAAAAGGAGACCTGAACCCAATGTCTCGGAAGTATTGCATGTTATAGGAAAAGTAAAAGGAAAAACTGCAATAATAGTAGATGATATGATAGATACAGGCGGAACATTGGTCAATGCAGCAGAGGCACTGGAAGAGGCGGGAGTAGAAAAAGTATACGCTTGCTGTACCCATCCTGTTCTTTCCGGTAATGCTATTGAGAAAATAGAGAATTCTCCCATAGAGAAATTAATCGTTACCAATACCATTAAGCTTCCTGCAGATAAAACATCATCTAAGATCAAAGTGCTGTCTGTAGCTTCGCTATTTGGAGAAGCCATAAAAAGAATATCCAACAAAGAATCGGTAAGCTCGCTTTTTTTATAAATCTTCAAAGGAGAAGAAAATGAATGTTCACTTGAGAAAAGAAACAGGCAAGGGTTACGCTAAAAGGTTGCGTAAAGAGGGGATGATTCCTGCCGTCATATATGGCTGGGAAAAAGAAAGCAAATCCTTAGAGGTAAACGAAGAAGAATTTACCAAATTCTATGGAAATAGCGCAAAAAATACCATATACAAACTGAACATAGAAGGCGAAGAAATAGATGCAATTCTAAAAAATATACAAAGAAACCCTGTAACAGACAAAATAATACACGTAGATTTTTATCAAATCTCTCCAGAGCGAATGATACAGGTAGATGTACCTGTAGAACTTATGGGTGAAGCAATAGGAGTAAAGAGAGGTGGAAATTTTTATCAGCCGAGAAAGTATATTAAGGTCACTGCCTATCCTCAAGATGTGCCTTCTTCTCTTCAGACAGATATAAGTTCATTGGATATTGGAGATACAATTCATGTTATGGATTTAGATCTACCAAAAGGAGTGCAAATAAAGGAAAAAAGAAATTTCACCATTGTAGCCATTTTAGGTAGAGAAGAAGAGGAAAAAGAAGAGGAGGAAGAAGAGGAAAAAGAAGAGGAGGAAGAAGAGGAAAAGATTACAAAAGAGGAAACAGAAAAATAAGAAGTGTTTCTAGTAGTTGGCTTAGGAAATATTGGATCTGATTATGCAAAAACACGCCATAATGTAGGGTTTGTGTTGGCGGATAAGTTTTGCGGCTGTTTAAACTTAAGTTTTTTATATCGGGCAGATATTTCCTCTTCTTGCGCAATTGGTAAAAAGGTTATACTAATAAAACCAGCAACATGGGTAAACCTAAGCGGGGAAGCGGTGGAACAAGCAGTAAGTGTATTTTCTCCAGAAGAGATTATTCTGATTCATGATGATATGGATATACCCTTGGGAAGTTTAAAAATAAAAAAAGGCGGAGGAGACGGCGGCCATAAAGGTGTGCGTTCTGTTATCCAACATATCGGCGAAGATTTTATTAGAATAAGGATAGGCATAGGTAAACCCAGAGGTGATGTAGTAAATTATGTATTGGGAGAATTTACAAAAGAGGAAAAAATTGTAATAGAACAGGTGATAGATGTAGCAATACATGCTATATTAGATATTGTGGAAAATGGGTTAAGTTATGCAATGAATAAATATAATTCACACATAGAGGTCAAGCAAGATGAAGGAATATAATGTAGCTGTTGTAGGCGCCACCGGTATGGTAGGCGAAGAGATGGCTTTAATTTTAGAAGAGCGTAATTTTCCCATAAAGAAAATAAATTTTCTTGCCTCTGAAAAGTCTGTGGGAAAAACTATACATTTCAAAGGTAAAGGAGTACCGGTAAATGTATTGGACAAAAATTCCTTTAGAGGAATAGATGTTGCCCTCTTCTCGGCAGGAGGAAAAGTAAGTAAAGAATATGCACCTATCGCCGTAAAAAGCGGAGCAGTGGTAATAGACAACACCAGTTATTTCCGTATGGATGAGGATGTACCGCTGGTTGTCCCAGAAGTAAACCCAGAAGACATTGCTCAATATAAAAACAGAGGAATAATCTCCAATCCCAACTGTTCTACTATTCAAATGGTAGTAGCATTAAAGCCTATTTATGATAACTTTGGCATAAAAAGGATAGTAGTAGCTACATATCAAGCAACATCAGGAGCAGGCAAAAAAGCAGTAGATGAACTTATATATGAGACAAAAGCATTTTTTGAGTTTAAACTTAGCGATTATAAACCTGTGGCTTTCCCCCATAAAATTGCATTTAACTGTCTCCCGCATATAGATGTATTCCTTGAAGATGGTTACACGAAAGAAGAAGAAAAAATGGTAAATGAGACAAGAAAAATATTCCATAACAAAAATATAAAAATTACAGCCACATGTGCAAGAATACCGGTTATTAGAAGCCATTCAGAGGCGATAAATGTAGAAACAAAAAAGGTATTTGACATAGAAAAACTAAAACAGCTAATTGCTTCTCAGGAAGGTTGTAAATTGCTTGACAACCCGGATAATTCACTTTATCCGCTGGCACTTGATGCATCCGGGAAGGATGAAGTCTTCGTAGGTAGAATAAGGATAGACAAATCGATAAAAAACGGTATAAATATGTGGGTAGTTTCTGATAACTTAAGAAAAGGGGCGGCACTTAATGCAGTGCAAATTGCAGAAAGACTTACAGAACAATATTTATAGGAGGAAAAAATGGAATTTAAAAAAGTAGACATAAAAACAATTATGGTACCTACCGACCTTTCGGAAAATGCAGAGTATGCACTCTTATTTGCTAAAAGTGTGGCGGAGAAATTGGGAGCAAGGCTTATTGTTTATCATTGTTTAACAGATATAGACAAATCTATTGGTTATGTCCCGGGCCTTCCCGGCGAACAGATAGAAAAGAGCTTGCGTGATGAAGCAATGAAAGAACTTACAACCTTGAAAAATAGATATCAATTAGGCTCTGATGTAGAAATCGTGGTGGAAAAGGGAGAGGCTTATAGAAAAATTGTGGATTTCGCTCAGTCTCGCCATGTAGATCTTATAATCATAGGTGCACGAGGAAAAACAAAGCTGGAAAAATTCATCTTCGGCAGTGTAACAGAGAAAGTGGTCAGGATATCTGATATTCCTCTGCTGGTGGTTAAAATACCAAAGGAGTAATTACTACTTTTCCTGTTCTTTATTCTTTTCTATAATTTTTTGCGCTAACGAAGGCGGTACTTCTTCGTAGGTACTAAATTTCATTGTAAAGTATCCTTCCCCCTGTGTGATAGCGCGTAATGCGAGGGCATATTCCAATGTTTCCACATGAGGAGCAATTGCCTTTATACAATTATATCCCTCTCCTTGAGAATTCATCCCAATCACTTTTCCTCGGCGAGAATTAAGATCACTAACTACATCACCAGTGCACCTATCCGGCACATATATTTCTATTTCCATCATGGGTTCTAAAAGAACAGGTTTGCAGTTGTTGATGCCTTCTTTAAAAGCAATAGAACCAGCCATTTGAAAGGCAACATCTGAAGAGTCAACGGGATGATACATGCCGTCATACAACGTTATTTTCACATCGGTCATAGGGTAATTAGCTAATACTCCTTTTTGTATTGCAGCCTTTATTCCTTTTTCTACAGAAGGTATAAATTGTCGAGGAATAGTACCTCCTGTAATCTTGTCTACAAACTCAAACCCCCCTCCTCTAGGCAAGGGTTCAATTTCTATCCAGCAATCACCAAACTGTCCATGACCACCGGTCTGTTTCTTGTATCTTCCATGAGACTTTGCTTTTTTTTTGATTGTCTCTCTGTATGCAATTTTTGGTATAGTAAGTTCAGTGTCCACACCGAATTTGTTTTTCAGTTTAGATGCTGTTATTTCAAGATGCATTTTGCCCATTCCCTTCAGTAAAAATTCCTGCGTTTCTATATTTTTCTCAAAAACCAGCGACGGATCTGATTCTATTATCTTAGATACTGCGGTACCGATTTTCTCTTCATCGCCCTTAGATTTCGCGTGAACAGCATATGAAATTTGAGGGATAGGTGTATCCACAAAATCATATCTTACAGAATTGCCCTTTTCAACCAATGTGTCTCCTGTTTGAGTAACTTTTAGTTTAAGACAAGCGACAATTTCTCCTTGTTCTGCATTCTCTACAGAAGTTGTGTTTTTCCCCTGTAATTTCATCAATGTACCTATTCTCTCTGTTGTATCTTTATTTACATTAAAATAAACGGTATCCGAGTTGATAGTCCCTGTACATACTTTCATACAGCTGATTTTACCCGTTAAAGGATCATTGTAGGTTTTAAAAACTAACACAGACGGCTTCTCAATTTTTTCTTGCTGCGGTAGATAATCTATAATACCAGAAAGAATAACATCCGTGCCTATACCTTTTAAAGCAGATACAGGAAAAACAGGTGTAATTTTTAGATTTTGTATTGCCTTTTTTAGTGTTTTCAGGAGTTCTTTTTCATCAATAACTTCCCCTTCTAAATACTTCTCTAAAAGTTCATCATTCTCCTCTACTGTTGCTTCTACAATTTTTGATCTAAAATCATCAAACTTTTCTTTTTCTGCATCCGGGATTGCCACCTCCTGTTTCTTTCCATCCTTATAACTATAGGCTTTCTGAGCCATTACATCTATAATACCCCCAAATTCTGCTTCTTTTCCTAATGGCAAAAACAAGGGCATTGCCTTTGGCGCAATATTTTGCTTGATAGCAGAAAGTGTATTGTAAAAATCAGCATGTTCCTTATCCAGCATGCTTATCGCAATAAAGCTCAGTTTTTGCTTTTGCATAAGCCATTTAAAAAACTTGTTTGTTTCTGCTTTTATCCCACTTAATGCATCTACAAGCAGCAATGCACCATCAGCCACTCTTGCTCCGCAAAATGCATCAGTAATAAAATCTCCATACCCTGGTGTGTCTATAATATCTATGCGATGTCCTTCCCAATCTGTATATCCTATTGCCAATTGTAAGGAAAGCTTTCTCTGTATCTCTTCATTGTCAAAATCCATCGTCGTATTTCCATTATCCGTACTACCTTTTCTACTTATTTTTTTAGCAAGAAATAAAATATCCTCTACCAATGTTGTTTTCCCGCTTCCTCTTCCACCTAACACAACTATGGTTCCCTTCTCACTCATATATCAGCCCCCATTCTTAAAAACTTATTCCATAATGGACAATCTCTCTTCTTGAAAAATGAACAGCCCAAACATTTCTGCTCAAAATATTTGTTATCTTTTTCTGATTCCTCTCTAATCTGGCGTAAGCTTTTTGATTTACTGATAAATAAATCTATTTCGTTTTTTGTCATTTTCAGTTTTTCCAACCATTCCTGCAAAAGGTCAGCATACTCGGGATGATTTATGCTGTTGCTTTTCATGATTTTATCCTGCAAATTATATACACCTGTAATTTCTGTTATGTCTATTACCTGTGAAGTAAAGTGCGCCTCCACCGCTGACAAAATATATACACCGGGTTTAATTTCTTTATAATTTTTACCATCTGTTTTGCAGTATCCAATAAGGAAATCATGATAGCCATATCGCACTCTAAACAAAAAGTACGCCATGGCATATTCCTGTATAAGCTCACTAATTTCCTCAAAGTAGAAAAGATAATCTATCTGCCCATCATTCCTATATCCCTCAAGATACGGACCATTTTCTATCTCCCCTTTTCTTCGTGGGTAACAGTGAAGAATATCTCTTACAATTATGCCATTTTCCTTAACAATCCTGCATCCTTCTGGGAACAACGGAAGAGGATAAAATGGAGAAGAAATCAACAGCGTTTCCATAAAATTTCTCCTTTCTTATTAAAATAACAATATACCAAAATTACACCAACAATAAATGCAATTGCTGCACCTTTCCCTAAATAAGAGTGTACGACCTTCCATTCTCTACCTGCAAAATAACCTAAAAAAACATATATAGATGCCCAGCACACTCCACCTGCTACATTATATATAAGAAATGTCTTGTATCTCATATGTGCAATACCAGCTACAAAGGGGGCAAACGACCTCAAGACAGAAGCAAATCGCCCAAAGAAAATTGTCTTTCCGCCATGATTACTAAAAAAAGCTCTTACAATACGATAGTATTTCTCGTTGAACAAAAAATACTTCCCATATTTTATTATCACAGGTTTACCAATTTTCCGTCCTAAAAAATACCCGAAACTATCTCCTAATATCGCACCAGATAGAGAAACAACAACAGTTAAATAGAAGTTTAGTATACCCTGCGATGCAAAAACACCGCCTAATACAACTGCCATTTCCCCAGGAACAATTAGTCCCGCAAAAGCTGATGATTCCAAAAAGGTCAATACAAATATAGCACCTTCACCGTATCGCGATACCCACTCTATTGCTGTGTTTGTCATGTTCAACATCAGATGCTTTTATTATAAGTGAAATATAGATTTATATCAAGCAATTCTGCGAAGTAGAATTGCTTGCAAACACTATAAACATTATTTAAATTTAAATTTTACATTTAACAAATTTCCACTTATAATAAACACATTATGGAGAATCCACTTTTAACAACTAAAGAAGTATCAAAATATTTAAAAATCAACGAAAAAAAAGTATATCAACTGATAAAAGAAGGAAAAATTCCCTGCACAAGAATCGCCGGAAAATGGCTTTTTCCTAAAGAATCCATAGAAAAATGGATTAGAGAAAGCGTGGAAAGTGAAAAAGATATATTTATTGCTGGCAGTGATGATTTAATCTTAAAACAACTGATAAATAAATATATAGAAAAAAACTTTCCTCAATCATTGGCTTATTATGCAGATGTAGGCAGCCTTAAAGGCATCCTTGCTTTGTCCTGTGGAAAGGCATTTATCGCCGCCACCCACCTGTTTGATGCAGAAACAGGAGAATACAATCTTCCTTATCTTTCCAAATATCTGCAAAATGAAGAGTATACGGTGATCAATCTCTCTTATAGAAATCAGGGGCTCATCGTAAATAAGGGAAATCCTCTGGAGATAAAAGAAATAGGAGATATAGCCAAAAAGAAAGCACACTTTATTAATCGCAATCCGGGCTCAGGCACCAGGGTTTTATTTGATTATTATTTAAACAAGTTAAGCATAAACCCCGAAGACATAATAGGTTATAAAGACGAGGTAAACAAACATCTTGATGCAGGTTTGAAGATTCTTCATGGAGAAGCAGATGTAAGCTTAGGGATTGAATCTGTTTCCGATATTCTCCAATTGGATTTTATCCGCATCACACAGGAACGGTTTGATCTTGTCATCTCCAAACAACACCTCTACACAAAGCCGGTGAGGGATTTTCTTTCCCTTATAGATCCTGTATTTATACATACCCTGTTTAAAAAACCCACTGGTTACGACCTCAGGGATACGGGGAAAATCATCTATCATTCTTAAATCATGTAAAAAAATATGTTACTTGACAAGCACTTTGTGCTTGCAAGTGATTTTGCAAGGCAAAATTACTTGACAAACGCGAGCTTGCAAGGGAATTCTCTAAAAGAGAATTCCCTTGACAAATCTTGTTCACAGCCTATATTGACCCTTCGGATTTTGAATAAAGTTTCAAAGGAGTGCGTATGGAAGATTTAGAGGTTTTGTATTGTGGCTTCTGCCCCATTTGCAGAAGACCGGTGGAGAAAATATCAAGTGTAAAGTTTCACTGCCCTTCATGTCAAAAAACATGGCATTTGCATGTGCCCGGTAGGAAAACGCTGGAGAGTATAGAAGATAAAGCAAAGAACTGGAAAAAAGCCTCATAATCTATTTTTCTCTTTCCCCAAATATTTTTGTGCCTATACGAACGATATTAGCACCCTCTTCTATGGCAATCTGGTAGGAATTCGTCATTCCCATAGACAAATATTTCATCTCTACATTAGGAATGTTGAGCCTCTCTATCTTATCAAATATCTTTTTCGTCCCTATAAAGTAAGGCCTGGAGTCTTCCGGATTGCCAAAACGAGGTCCCATTGTCATAAGTCCCATTATCTTCATATTTTTAAGTTGAGCAACTTTCCTGATTAAACTTTCTACATCTTCTGGCATCACACCTGACTTTTGCGGTTCTCTGCCACTGTTTACCTCTATCAAGACAGGCATTATTTTATTAATACTTTTACATCGTTTATCTATTTCTTCTGCTATTTCCACTGAATTAATAGTCTCTATCATATCAAATATTTCTAAGTTTTTCCTCTTTAAAAGATCATGTTTCTGCGTTTCAGGAGTTCCAATAAAATGCCACTTTGCTTTTTTCCCTATTACGGGGTAAACTTTTTTCACATCTCTCATGTAGTTTTCCCCAACAATTTTTATTCCCGCTTTAACCGCTTCCAATACTTCTTCTGCTGTTCTTGTTTTTGCTGCCGCTTCCAATTCCACACCTTGTGGTATCTCTTCCAACAACTTTTTTACATTTTCTCTAATCATCCCAACACCCCCTCAATTACTTTATTGAGTTTTTATACCTGCGTCAAGTTGCTAAAATTCTCAGATTATTTTAAAATAAAGATATGATTTTACCTAAGCCTGTAATAGGTCTTGCCTTAGCTGGAGGTGGAGCAAAAGGCATAGCCCATATTGGTGTAATAGAAATACTTGAAGAAGAAGGCATAAACATAGATAGAATTGCAGGAACAAGCATAGGTGCAATCATAGGCGCAATGTATGCCTTGAATCCTAATGTTTGTCTGTTAAAACAAAAAATAAAAGAGATGGCTAGTTTGGATGCATACCAAAAATTGGCATTGGGAAAATTCAAACCAAGAAAAGGCGAAACATGGTTTGATAAATGGGTGAATAGGTTTCAGGAAGGTGCGTTATTTACAGAGCTGCTTACCAAGAACGCTCTTCTCTCAAAAAAGGAAACAGACGAAATTTTCCATCATATATTTGGTGAAAAAACTTTTAATGACACAAAAATTCCCTTTGCCAGCACAGCCCTTGACCTTTTAACAGGCAAAGATGTAATAATGAAAAAAGGAAACCTGTGGGAAGCGGCAAAAGCCAGTACTGCTATACCTGCTATTTTCCCACCCGTAAAACGAAAAGATACATTATTAGTCGATGGCGGCGTGACAACTAATATACCTGTTAAATTAGCGTTTGATCTGGGTGCAAATATTGTAATTGCCGTGATGCTCAAAAATAAACCTTCCCCACCAGGGAAACTAAATACAGCATTGGAAATATATATGCGTAGTGAGGAACTTGCACAAATCAAACTCTGCAAAATACTTTCGAAAAAAGCAGACATTATTATAAAACCTGATGTAAGGGAAGTTCATTGGACAGATTTTAATAAAATAGACTTTTGTATAAAAAAGGGCAAAGAAGCAACAAAAAAACACCTAAAACAAATAAAAGCGGTAATTTCAAGGGAATACCTTGTCTATAAAAAACTGTTTGGTAAACATAAAAGTTTATAACTGCAAAGGGTTTGCAAGCTCAAATCTCCTTGAGATTTAAGCTTGACAAACCGGACAGAAATAACAACTTCTCCCTGCTATAATCTCTCTTTTAAGCTTATGATTTTTATTCCGGGGACATCTCATGTCTCTACCTCGATGAACAATGAGCCAGGATGAATCAAAATACATATTACAATCAATTGCTTCTTTTAATACCATTTTCATACTCTTGTATAGTTTTTCTCTTTGCTCTGAACCGATAGTTTCAATATTTTTATGAGGATTTATCTTAGCTTTAAATAATATTTCATCAGAATAAACATTTCCAATTCCGGCAATATCCCTTTGATCTAATAAAAAGGCTTTTATGTTCTTTCGCTGGTGTTTATCTAAGATTTTGAAAAAGTCCTTTTTAGAAATGGTCAAGGGTTCTGGCCCCATTTCTTTTATCAGCTTTATCTCCTCTGGGTCTTTTACTAAATAGATTTTACCTAACTTTCTTATACTAAGCCACTTAAGTTCATATCCATTCTCAAATTTTATAACGAGACGGGTAAACCTATCTTTTTTTGTTCTTTGTTTCACATAGTGCAAATCTCCTGTCATTCCAAAATGAAATATAAGTTTTTCAGGAACATCCTTAATCTCACAGATCAAAAACTTCCCTCTCCTGTTAACATCTATAAAACTTCTCCCTACAAGCTTACTCTTTAAATCTTTAAAATTTATATTTTTAATCAAATCTTTACAGCTGCATTGAACATCAGCGATAACTTTATCGAGGGAGCTTTCCTCAAAATATGTTTTAAAAGATTCAACATCTGGTAATTCTGGCATTGTCTCTACAAAAATTCCTAATTTTTGCAAGCAATTCTACGAAGTAGAATTGTCTCTACAATTGCAAGCTTAAATCTCTTTGAGATTTATGTGTCTCATATATTAAATTTCCTCTATTGCACTTTTAAAAGAATTGAAACGCAGATCGGGTAATTTAGTTATATCAAAGAATTTTACATCCTGAGCGTCATCTCCAGCAATTGGCGTTCCACCATTCAATTCAACAAGATACATGATAACTAATATATCTCCATAGATTTTTGCACTTTCCCTATATACTCCGAGCAACCTTTCTACTTCTCCAGACATACCAGTTTCTTCCTTCAGTTCTCTTAAAACAGCTTTTTCCGGAGTTTCCCCCAGCTCCACAAAACCAGAGGGAGGCGCCCAAATTCCTTTTCCTGGCTCAACTCCTCTTTTGATCAATAAAACTTTATCTTCTTTTACAGCAATGGCACCAACAGAAGGCAAGGGATTTTTATAGTTAATAAAAGCACAATAGGGACAATATTTCCTCTCCTTACCATTAAAAATTCCTACTTTAAGAATATTCCCGCAAATTGGACAATACTTATATTCTTCCATGTTTATCTTGCAGCTTTTTCAACAAAATGCCGCAATAAGCCAAAACTTGCACCTCTTACTATATAAGAATCTACAACAAATGTCGGGGTGCCGTTGGAATGCAGTGTTTTAAGCATTTCCTTTTCGTTTGCTTCTATGATATTTTTGGTTTTCTTGCTCTGTGCTATTTTAACCAACTTTGCATAATCAATCTTATTCTTTTTACAATAATCCTTTATTTTTCCTACTATTTCTTCTTTTTTTCGATTGGCGTTTAAGAAAAGCAGAGAAGAAATGTCCTGTCTAAAATGAGACATGGCAATGAACATCTCAGTTAGAAAACGGTTTTTTTCAGTGGTATGAATTAGAACCGGTTTTATATAAACATCTACAGGCCATTTTTCTTCTTTGACCAGGCTTAAAACCCCATCTCGGCTTATCCTGCAATAAGGACACTCAAAATCAAGATACATAACAATATTAAATTTAGAATTGTTTGCCTTGTGAACTATTACAGCATTTTTGACAGACACACTAATTTTGTTTTTTTCAGCAAGGGCAGCAGAAAGAATGGGATAATGATTTTTCCCCTCAACTTGAATCGCACTGGTAATAACCATATCTCCGTTAGAAGCAAAAGGCATGATCTTTTGTTGTTTATCCTTCTTTAAAGTAATGGTTACTAGATGAAATCCCTGAAGTCCAGATATTTTGCCTTCATCTTTTACTTTTACCTCTATTCCTCTTGCAGAATATTGTTTTATTTGCTTTTCAAAAATAGAGTTAACCGCCTCTTTGGGCGAAGCTGCATAAACCAAAACTGGCAACATAAGTATTGCTAACACCAAACAAAATTTTAAAAAATGTCGCTTCAAATCTATGATTTGTGTCATAAAAACCCCTTATAAATTAAGATTTACTTTCCTTAAAACTATCACTCAAATAACGATGAATTTCATCTAAAGCAGGAGGAGCTATATAAAAAACCTCTATGTCGGATGGAAACTGAAACTGATTGTTTTCTAAAACAAATAACAATCCTGCCTCCCCATCTTGAAGCGTTTCGGCTATTTTGTTTACGACATATTCGTTTCTCTTTTCAGCAGCCTTATTATAAGCCTCAGAAACAATCTTCGTCGCATTCTGGCTCTCAACACCTATCATCATACACCGTTGCCAATCTAAGGTTTCCTTTAATGTTTCGTCATCTTCTACAGCAAAAAGTTTTACTCCCCTATCCAACATCTCTTTAACGATCTTAAAACTGCTCTGGTTTAAATTTTCAATTATTTTCAATCCCTCTTCTCCTTCCTTTGAAACAAACTCATGATAAATGTTTTTGACCTGCCCCATCTTAAGTTCCAAATTTTCTATTTGTTCTTTAGCCTGTTTCCAGTAGTCCTCAAATTTTTTCTCATACTCCTCTTGCTTCTCCTTAACATCCAATCCTGTCATTGAAGATATAAGCGGAACAAGATATAACCTTTTCTTATCCTTAAACTTTTCAACTGAAGGTTTTTTTACCTTACCTAATTCTGGCATATCATCCTCCTTTAATTGTTTTATTCCAGATGTTTTTTACCTGCTTAAAGGTATCATTTTGTGTTCCTCTATTGTCTATAATAATCTGTGCCTTTTTCTTCTTCTCCTCTATATCCATCTGTAACTTTAATCTCTTTTCTGCTCCTTCTTCAGAAATCTTATTTCTTTCCATTATTCTTTTTATCTGTGTCTTTCTATCTACATAGACCACAATAATCGTATCAAACATATTTTCCATCTTTTTTTCATAAAGTAAAGGAACATCATATATAATAACCGCATCTTTATCCTTTTTCTTCACATTTTCTATAAATGCATCTCTCATCTCTGCTATCTTGGGATGAACGACACTCTCTAAAAATCTTAATTCTTTTCTATCGTTTATTACAATCCTGCCCAATTTTTTCCTGTCTACTTCTCTATTTTTATTTAATATATCACTTCCAAAATGTTTTAACAACTTCTGATAAACATCCTTTTGATATAATGTTTTATGAGACAATTCATCCGCATCCAATGTATATGCACCCAATTCTTCAAACATCTTTCTTACTGTAGTTTTGCCCGAAGCGATACCGCCAGTAAGGCCAATGAACCTCATATTATAAAAATTCCTTCAAGGGACATACATCACACCGAGGATTTCTCTTACAGTATGTTTTACCCAACTCAACAATTAACGCATGATAATTCTTATATAATTCAATATCTAAAGGAATGTTCTCCATAAATAATTTTTGTATCTCATCATAGCCCAATGCAGACATAACTTTGTGTCTGTGAACTAATCTTTTGGTATATGCATCAACCACAAAAAAGGGACAAGAAAGAACATACAACAAGATAGAATCTGCCGTTTCTTTACCTATGCCTTTAATGGAAAGAAATTCCAAACGCAACTCTTCACAAGAATATTTTTTTAACCCCGAAAAGCCCTTTTTATGGTGTAACCAAGATGCAAAATTTTTTAAATATTGTGCCTTGGAATTGAAAAAACCTGCGGGTGAAATAAGTTTCTTTATCTTTTCTTCTTCTACACTAAAAATAGCAGAAAAACTACACAGGTTTACCTGTTTTAAGTTTTGAATTGCCTTTTCTACATTTTTCCAGGCTGTATTCTGAGTAAGAATAGCGCCAATTGCTATCTCATCATCCGTTTCCCCTGGCCACCAGTTCTGATGACCAAAAGCAGAGAACAATTTTTCATAAATAAAAATAAGATCAGGCATTTTTCCAATATTGGGTTAGTTTTTTCTTCACTTCCTTAGGCTTAACAATGGTAACAGGTATAGGAGATTTTCTTGTCACTTTTACAGCTACACTACCCACAAACATCTCCTTTAACATTCCTTTACCATGTGAAGAAATAATTATATGATCTATCTTTTTCTCAATAGCTGTTTTAACAATCTCATCCGAGGGTTCACCTAATCTTATAATGTGTTTTACATCTAAGCCTTGTTCTTTAAATTTTTTCTCTATATCCCCCAGTCTTTTTTCTGCCTCTCGCTGAATGATACCCTGCAGCTCTGCTGCACTGGTATAGATCGCAGAAATAATACCCCTAATATCTACTACATAAACAAGGATAATGTTTCCCTTTCTTAGTTGTTCATTCTGCATAATAAACTCTACTGCCTCCAGAGATACTTCAGAAAGATCAGTAGGAATAAGGATTTTCATCTTTCAACTCCTTTTTATTTTTTAACTTATGGTATCAAATTTTGCAATTATAAACAACATTGTTAAATAGTAATCGTATGTTAAATTAATACCAGACCACTTTATTAACTTCCTGCTGGTTTGTTATGTAAAACGCCTTGAAATTCTAAAAGCCCCGCCTGTTTCATTAAAGGAAAAAGATTATAATTATGGGAAAATAATAAAGATAGACAAAGATGCCTTTTATATCTGTTGTAAAGATGGTGCTTTAAAAGTAGAACAAGTTCAAATGGAAGGCAAAAAGGTTATGGATGCCTCTTCCTTTTGAGCAATACGGTAATGACGACTGGTAAAAAATTGATAGGAACGTGAACTCGATATTTGTCGCAAATGTGGAATATTCTGGAGTATTCCACGGGGGGAAATTGATGGTTGATAGAAAAGCCATAAACTAATTATTCTGAGGCAAAAGAAAAGAATATTAGCCTCTGGATTACACCTCCTGTCATTCCGTGCTTGACACGGAATCTGGAGTCTGGATTCCCGCATTCGCGGGAATGACACAAATCATAGATTTGGTCGTAAAAATTCCCTTAAAATTTTATGACACAAATCGCAGATTTGGTCGTAAAAACTGGAGGTTTTTACGACAGAAAAAAGGGAATCCTGCTGATTGACTCATCCTTACTTTTTGAAAAGACCAAAAAGTAACAAAAAGTCTTCTTGCCAATGAAAATTTATTAAAAATGCTTATATTATGCTAAAAAAACAAAACTCACTAACACTCAAACATTGTTTTTTC
>JAGGSB010000081.1 GCA_021159305.1 Deltaproteobacteria bacterium
AATGTCACCCCGCACACCGATGCGGGGACGGAATGACAGGAGGGTGCGGAATAAGGGAGGATAGACCCCCTTTGTATTCCCCCCTGAGAGGGGAAGGTAGGGGCAAGGGAGATGAGAATACAACATTTTCTTTCTTTTTCTGTCGCATTATGAAAATTTATGTTAAGAAAATACGAAATATTATGCGTTTAGAAAAAACCATCAACCATGTTTATCTGTGTAAATCGGTGCTAATCTGTGGCTAATATTCTTCCTTTCTACTTCAGAATTACCTTTCCCTCTGTCATTCCCGCGAATGCGGGAATCCAGAGGCTTAAATTCTTCTTTGCTTCAGAATAATTAGTTTATGGCTTTTCTATTAACCATCAACTTTTTATTCTCTCTTAATCCGTGTCCGCGGATTACAGCGGGGTTATTTATTGTGGTATTACCACTTCCACCCTTTGTCAAGTAGTTCCTTTAGAATAGGGAATATCTTCCAATAGTGAGCTCTGAATTCTCCTGCCACCTCTCCTTTTTTTACTGGAATAGGCTCAAAACAATCATAACCCGCCAATTCACTTCTTATACTTAACTCTTTGCTTTCTGGTACAGCATAGGCATGTACATCCAATATGCACTCGCCTTCCATAGCGGCGGCTGCTGCATTGTAAAAATCCACCAGCTTTTTAACCATTTCACACCTCCAATAAACACCTCAATCTACTTATCATTCTCTCCCTATGTGTTGCTGACCAATATATTCTATCACAAAGTGGACAAATAGAAAAGGATGGTATTGTTTTATATACATAAGGAGGAACTCTATTTTTTATCTTCTCTTTACAAATAGGCAAAAGTGGTGAGTTGCATATAAGGCAGCGAGAAAAAAAATTTTCTCTTCTTATTTCCAAGTGCAGTTTTTCTATTGTTTCTTTTAATTGTTCTTTAAGAAAAAAACTACTGATTAATATTACTTTCCCTCTCAATATTTTCCTCACTGCCAATCTTTTATCTGCAGTAAGCAATATTCTTCCTGTTTTTTCTACTTTTTCTATCAATTTTTCGTCTTTTATTTCTCTTTCGTATAAGGTGTCAAATCCCAATATTCGTAGCCATTTAGCTAATTTCCCCAACATTGCATCACATATCAGGTGTTCCATTTTTCAGTTCAAGTGCGGCATGAAGTGCCAATTTATAACTCAGTTTGCCCATTCCACAAATTATTCCCCGAGCAATATCAGATAGAAATGAAACATGTCTAAATGATTCTCTTTTGAATATATTGGACATGTGCACCTCTATAATGGGTATTTGAACAGATAAAACAGCATCTCTTATAGCAATACTGGTATGGGTATAAGCGCCGGCATTTATAATGAGAAAACCTATACTTTCCTCCTGTGCTTTTTGTATACGTTCTACAATCTCTCCTTCATGGTTGGATTGGAAGAATAATGCCTCTACATTTAATCTTTGCGCCTCTTTATATAACTCCTCTTCTATTTCTTTCCAGGAAGAATTACCGTAGGTATTTTTTTCCCTTTTTCCCAGCATATTCAAATTGGGTCCGTTGATAAACAATATCTTCATTATGCAGTGAATATCATCTTTTTTCCTCCCATTAAATGGAGGTGAAGATGATAAACTTCCTGTCCGGCATCCGGTCCATTATTTATAATTAATCTATAACCACTCTTATCTATATTCAAATCCTTAGCAATCCTGTTGGCAATAATTGCCATATCACCAATAATGTTTCTATTTTCATCATCCATATCGGCTACCTTTTCTATGTGTCTCTTGGGAACAATAAGAATATGGACAGGTGCCTTGGGTTTGATGTCTTTAAAAGCGAGATAGTTTTCATCTTCATATACCTTATCACAGGGCGATTTTCCTTCAATAATATCACAAAAGATACACACAATATCCTCCTTATCTGAATATGGTTTCTTTCCTTTTTGGACCGGTAGAAACCATTGATACTTTTACATTAAGCCTTTCTTCTATCTCTTCAATGTATTTTTTAGCACCGGAGGGAAGCTTCTCGTATTTTGTTATACCCTTTGTTTTATCCCAACCGGGCAATGTTTTATATATCGGTTTGTATTCACCATACATTTCTGTATTTGCAGGAATCTCCGTAACAATTTCTCCCTTGTATTCATACCCTATACACATTTTGAGTTGAGATAAACCATCCAAAACATCTAATTTTGTCAAGGCAATTTCATCTATACCGTTTATCATGCATGCATATTTTGCTATTACCAAATCTAAATTCCCGCAGCGACGTGCTCTGCCTGTGGTAGAACCGAATTCTTTGCCATTTTCTCTCAATATATCTCCTTCTTCTCCAAGAAGTTCAGTGGGGAATGGACCGCTCCCCACCCGGGTAGTATAGGCTTTCATAACTCCCATAACCCTGTGCAAACTCTTGTGTGGAAGACCTGAGCCAATAAATGCTCCTCCCACCGAGGGATGAGACGAGGTAGTATAAGGGTATGTGCCAAAATCTACATCCAGCATTGTACCTTGCGCACCCTCAAACAGAATATTCAATCCCTTTTGATAATAAAAGTTCACAAGATAGGTGGTATTATGAACATAGGGAGCTATTTTGAGTGCATAACTTCTATAGGAATCAAACATATCCTCAACACTTATAAGTGGCAAGCCGTAGGTTTTATGAATCTCGTTCACTTCTTTTACATTGTTTTCTACTTTTTCTCGCAGTCTATTTTCATCTTTAAGGTAAGCAGCTCTTATTCCTATTCGCGCATATTTATCCACATAACAGGGACCAATGCCCCTACCCGTTGTCCCTATCTTCTTGTCACCCAGAAGTGTTTCTCTCTTTTTATCCATACTTTTATGATAAGGCATAACGATATGTGCCCTATCGCTGATAAAAAACCTTTTTTTAAATTCAATCCCCATCTTTTTTAATACATCTATCTCTCGTAGAAGACTTTCGGGATCAACAACCATTCCATTTCCTATTATGCATATTTTATCTGGATAGAGCATTCCTGAGGGTATGTGATGAAAGATAAATTTGCCTTTATCCGTTATTATGGTGTGCCCGGCATTGGCTCCTCCTTGATATCTTATGACAACATCATAAGATGGAGCAAGTGCATCAACCATCTTGCCTTTCCCTTCATCACCCCATTGCATTCCTATTATCAATGTATTCACTCAACCACCTCTCAAAGTCTATCTGAATAAAAACTTCTCTATTTACATCATATACTTCTATATCCTTCTCTACAATCAAACACCACTTGTATCCCATTTCTCTTGCATAAACAAGAGAGTCTGCTACATTTCTCTTTATTATGTCCCTTACGGATGGAATTCCTTTTTCTCGCAGTATTTTACAAATCCTTCTTCCCTGTTTTTTGTCCCTTGTCGTATCTATAACAAACACTGTTTTTTTATCTATTTTGTGGATATTTAGTGACTGAACCACTCTGTCTAAGTTTAATGTAAATCCCGTAGCCGGAATATATTCACCCAAAAACTCTGTTATTTTACCGTATCTTCCCCCAATACATAAGGGCTGTCCTGTATTTTTCGCGTATATTTCAAAAGCAATTCCTCTATGATAATTTGTATTTTCGCAATAGAGCAGGTCCAAAAATACCTTTATGTAAGAGGTATCCACCTGAATAATGTCCAGAAGATCCACTAATTTATTTATCTCTGCTTTTAATTCCCCTTTTACATTTATCTTTTTGATTTGGTCTTTTTTAGTTATAGAAGAAAGGACATCTATCAAATCTGCAGTTTCCATTTCTTTCTCTTTCATCATAGATTTAGCTAAAGAGAAATTCTTCCTGGAAAAAGCAGAGATGAGTTGTCTTTTTAACTTTTTGTCTTTTGTTTTAACTATTGTATTTATAATTTCTGTATTCCCTAATCTTAAAACGAGACTGTTTATCCCTATTTTTTTAAATACTTTTGAAACAACCCCAATTATTTCCGCATCCCCTTCCAATTCTTTCAATCCAAGAAGTTCTACTCCGATCTGACGAAATTCTCTCATCAACCCTGCTTGAGGAGGCATATCTCTATAAACATCTTCTGCATAGGAAAATCTTAAGGGTAACAACTTCTCTCTTTTGTTTAGCACCATCTGCAGGATTTGCAATGAGACATCCGGCCTTAATACAAGTGTTTCTCCTGTATTTCTATCTGTCAATTTAAAAAATGTACTTTCAAATGGCTCAAACAACTCATTTCTCATATTTGCTTCATACATAAAAACAGGTGTGGAAATCTCTTCATATCCGTAAAGAGAAAAAAAATTTATTATTTCCTGTTCGATTTTCCTGCTTATAGCAGGCAATGGAGGAAATAATTCCCTTACACCGGAAGGAATACTATAAAAGGGTTTATCCATTGGAAAATATCTCCAGCAGACTTTTTGTTCCCTGGCCTAAAGAAAAGTGATATCCTAATTTCTTTAGTGCTATTTCTAATGCACCAATAGCCATTACAATATCCGGTTTGCCTATGTAGCCCATATGACTGATACGAAATATCTTTCCTTTTAAATCGCCTTGACCATTGGATATTTGAACCCCACATTCATCTTTCATTATTCTTACGATATTTGAGCTGTTAATGTCTTTAGGAGAGATAACAGCAGTTAGAGAATCGGCTGGTTTTTTAGACAATAGCTCCAAGCCCATTGCTTTCACAGATTCTCTTACAGCACGAGCCAAAAGGCCATGTCTTCTTATGGTATTTTCCAGCCCCTCTTCATACAAAATGTATTTCAATGATCTCTGCAAGCCCAGAAAGAGTGTTATGGCCGGTGTAAATAATGTATCTTTCTTGCTCAGCTCGCCCTTAATATCAAAATAGTAATGTGGAAGCTCTGCTCTTTTCATAAAATCTCTTGCCTTGCTGCTTACACTGATAAAAGAAAGCCCCGGGGGAAGCATGAGTGCCTTTTGTGAACCGGAGATGAGCATATCTATGCCCCATTCATCCGGTTTCATATCCATCACACCCACTGCTGTTATTCCATCCACTACATATAGAATGTCTGGATAATCTTTCTTTAACATTATTCCTATTTCATCTATGGGATGAAAGGTGCCGGTTGATGTTTCTGATGCTTGAATGTATACGCCCTTAATATTCTTTTCACTATCTATTATTCTTTTTATATCCTCTGGCCTTGTATAATCACCATATTCTACATTTAAGGGTATGTTTTTTACTCCGAAAGATTTAGCAATTTTACCCCATCTTTCACCAAATTTTCCGCCTTCTACTGTAACAATTTTATCTCCTGCACACATTGTATTGGAGATGGACGCTTCCATTGCCCCCGTACCAGAAGAAGTGAATATTGCAACCTCATTTTCCGTTTGAAAATATTCTTTAAGCATTTTTCTACAGGAGTAGATTACCTCTCTAAACTCGCCTGTTCTGTGATGGATTAGGCTCTGCATAGAGGTATTCACAAACGAAGGGATAGGAGTGGGTCCTGGTGTCATAAGGTATTTTTTAATTACCATTTTATATCCTTTATATCTCCCAATATTGTTAAGTGCATTTTATTCATATCTATATCATCTATAATCTCTACAATATTATCCATTTTTACATCTTCTATCTTTTTTATTACTTCCTCGGGTTCTATGTATCGACCAAAATATATCATATCTGTTCCCGCTTTTAACATTAGATTTTTCGTATCTTCTAAACCCAATATCATTTTCCCTTTTGAATATACCTTTGCTTTATGCAACTCTTCTGAGGAGATGTAGTTTTCCTTTATTTTTTCTATTTCTCTCTTTATCTCATCTACCAAGGTTTGCGTATTTTTCTTTGACGTACCTGCAAATATATAATTCAACCCTGTTTTCTTAAAAAAGCTTGCCGACGAGCTTATAGAATAAGCAAGTCCTTTTTCCTCTCTAATATGCTGGAACAGGTGAGAACTCATACTTCCACCAAGTATATTATTAAATAGTGAAACAGCGTATTTTCTTTCATTACCTATCGGACAGGTGGACCAACCTAAGATGATGTTACTCTGTTCCAATTTTCTTTGCACAATATCCTTACCCGGCGTGAATGTGGCTTGGTATTCTCCATTATTTATATTTTCACGAGAGTTGTATAACCACTCACCCTCCAATGCAGAAAGGGGTATATCTCTATGCTTTCCACCCATTGTAATTATAATATTTTCTTTTTTATAATACTTCTGCATAAATCTTATTAAGTTTTCTCTGGTATAGCCCCGTATTTTTTCTTTGGTTCCTAAAATAGAGCATCCAAGGTGAGAGAATTTATACGCATTTTTCATAAATACATCAAATACATACTCATCCGGCATATCCTGAGTCATATTTATCTCTTCTAAGATAACCTTTCTTTCCTGTTCTAATTCATTTTTATCTATTACAGATTGAGTAACTATATCTGTTAATATGTCCCAGGCTTCCAGAAAGTATCTTTCCCACACCTTCACATAAAAACATGTAAATTCACGGGAGGTAAAGGCGTTGATCACACCACCCAATGTATCCATCTGTTCTGCTATTTGACGGTAGGTCCTTTTTTTTGTTCCTTTAAATAACATGTGCTCAATAAAGTGGGACAATCCTTGCTCTTGTTTGTTCTCCAAAGCAGACCCCACTTTAACCCAAATACCGATACAAATACTATTCGCATCTTTTTCTATTTTTCTTATAGCAATGTTGTTTTTCATTTCTTGCTCACATTTTAAAGGAGAGCTTTCCTGGAAAGAGAAACTCTGCCATGCCCATCTATAGACAATACTTTTACCCTTACCTTATCTCCTACCCTTACTATATCAGACACTTTGTTTACACGGCTGCGGTCAAGCTGAGAAATATGAACCAAACCCTCTATGTTTGGTGATATTTTAACAAATGCTCCGTAATCCTCCACTCTGCTTACTATGCCCTCGTATATTTCACCTCCCTCAACTTTTTGAGCTAAGTCCTTTACCATTTTCACAGCTTCTGTCATGTCATTTGCCTTTTCGCAAAATATTGTCACCTCTCCATCCTGAGAAATGTTGATTTTAGCACCTGTTTGTTCCGTTATTTTTTTGATCATCTTTCCGCCAGGTCCAATAACATCCTTGATTTTGTCGGGAGAGATATTAATGATTTCTATTTTGGGGGCATGAGGAGAAAGACTTTTTCGTGTTTCGGGAAGAGCAGCGAGCATTTTGTCCAATACCTTTGCCCTTGCCTTTCTTGCCTTCTCTAAAGCTTCCGTAAGGATTTCTTTGTTCACTCCCTTTATCTTTATATCCATTTGCAAGGCGGTGATCCCATCCTTTGTTCCTGCAGCCTTAAAGTCCATATCTCCATAATGATCTTCCGCCCCTGTTATATCCGTTAATATACAATTTTTCTCTTCTTTTTTTACTAATCCCATTGCTATACCAGAAACGGGTTTGGAGATAGGAACTCCTGCATCCATTAAAGCAAGTGTTGTCCCACATACGGTGGCCATTGATGAAGAACCGTTGGATTCCAAAATTTCAGAAACAACGCGTATTACATAGGGAAACAGACTTTCCTGAGGCATAACAGCCTTGATTGCTCTATGAGCTAACGCACCATGTCCAATTTCTCTTCTTCCTGGAGGGCCAAGCCTTCCAGTTTCTCCTACACAAAATGGAGGAAAATTGTAATGCAACATGAACCTTTCATTCTCTAAGCCTGATAATGTATCCAACATCTGACTTTCACCACTTGCTCCCAATGTTGTAGTAACTAATGCTTGTGTTTCTCCTCTGGTAAACAAGCAGGAACCGTGAGTGCGGGGAAGTACCCCTATTTCACAGGTAATCGGTCTTATATCATCCAATCCTCTGCCGTCTACCCTAACTCCGTTTTCTAAAATCTGCGTACGTGCAATTTCTCTCACCGCATCCTCAAAAACAGTCTTTATTAGAAGATGTTCATAGCTGTCTCCCAATTCTTCCATTACCCCTTTTTGCACTTCATACAACGCATCTTTTCTTTCTATCTTTGTTCTTATATTGATCGCAGCAGCAATCTTCTCCCTATAATGTTCTATTTCTTCTTTTAACTCTTCACTTGCTTGCACTGGGACATATGCTCTCTTTCCTTTTCCTGCTTTATCTATTAATTCTTTTTGCATCACTATAATTTTATTTATCCATTCTTGTCCAAAAAATATACCATTTACTATTTGTTCTTCAGAAAGCTCATTGGCTCCGGCTTCAATCATTGCCACAGCATTTTCGCCACCTGCAACAATAAGATTTAATACACTTTCCTTAAGTTCTGTTGCCGTAGGCAGAATGATAAATTTGCCTTCTTTTAATCCTACTCTAATCCCTGCAATGGGACCTGCGAAAGGAATATCAGATATAGATAAAGCACAGGAAGCAGCACAAATGCCTAAAACACCAGGATCATTCTCTCCATCTGCGGAGATAACAGTAACAACAACCTGCGTATCCTGTTTATAATCCTTAGGGAAAAGCGGCCTTAAAGCCCTGTCAATAAGACGTGAGTTAAGCGTATCTGTGTCAGTGGGTCTTCCTTCTCTCTTTAAGAATCCTCCCGGAATTCTTCCCGCTGCATAGAATTTTTCCACATAGTTTACCGTAAGCGGCATGAAGTCTACATCTAATGGTTCTTCTTTGGATGAAACTACGGTAGCAAGAACGATTGTTTCACCTATCGTAGCTCGCACTGCACCATCTGCCTGCTTTGCCCACCACCCCGTCTCAAAAGTGATTTTCTTTCCCCCTATCTCTCCTTCTATCTTTATAGGTTGCATTTTATCCCCTTATGTGAAGACGAGAGATAATATCCTTATACTTTTGAAAATTGTCTCTTTTAAGGTAATTAAGAAATTTTCTTCTTCTGCCAATAAGTTTTAATAAACCTCTGCGAGAATGAAAATCCTTTTTGTGTACTTTAAAATGTTCAGTAAGATACCTTATCCTCTCTGTAATAAGAGCAACCTGTACTTCTATAGAACCCGTATCTTTCTCGTTTACTCCAAATTCTTTGACTACTTCTTGTTTTCTTTCTTTTGTCAACATTCATCCACCTCTTTTCTTACTATAGTTCAGTTATTAGAATAAACATGATACAAAAACTACTGCATTTTGTAAAGCTTTCTAATTGCATCAATATAAAATCTATATGATGCAACAGGCATTTACCTTTCTTCTGTGTATTTTTATCCCATATGGTGGGCTTAATACTTCCGTGGCTTGCCGTGTTTTGTGTCGTAAAAAGCTCCAGTTTTTACGACCAAACCTGCGGTTTGTGTCACAAAAACCTCCAGTTTTTACGACCAAACCTGCGGTTTGTGTCACAAAATTTTAATGGAGGTAAAATTTTACGGAGTAAGGCAATGCCTTTGGTCACAAAAAGCTCCAGTTTTTACGACCAAACCTGCGGTTTGTGTCATTCCCGCGAATGCGGGAATCCAGATTCCGTGTCAAGCACGGAATGACAGGGAAAGAGTGTCATTCCCTCTTCCTCTGTCATTCCCGCGCACGCGGGAATCCAGACTCCAGATTCCGTATCAAGTAATGTCACCCCGCACACCGATGCGGGGGCGGAATGACACGGGGGTAAAATGACATCTAATGATACCCCACGGCAAACGGCGGGGCATTTTATTGACATGGAGTCATTATTTTGTTAGCATTTGCTTTGGGAATGTTATGAAAAAAATAGAAGCGGTGATAAAACCATTCAAGTTGAGCGCTGTAAAAGAAGCGTTAAATGAATTAGGAATAAAAGGGCTTACTGTTGTTGAAGTGAAAGGTTATGGTAGGCAAAAGGGACATACAGAGATATATCGAGGTTCGGAATATGTTATAGATTTCCTTCCGAAGGTAAAGATAGAATTGGTTGTCCCTGATGAGATAGCCAACAATGCAGTAAATGTAATTATTGAAAATGCTCACACCGGACGGATAGGTGATGGAAAGATATTTATTAGCCCTATTGAAGAGGCGATCAGGATAAGAACCAAAGAAAAGGGCGAAAAGGCTCTACTTTGAGGTTCAGGCTTTTTTTAGTTCATCTGTTAATTCTTTCATTAATTCTTTAACTGATATGATGCGGTCTATTCTCCAGGCATTATAGCCGGCGAAGGTAAAGCCATCTTTTAGATTGCCCTTCTGGGCATTGGTTAAAGCTAAGGCAATACAATAAGGAGCTTTTTCTATTCTGGCATCTTTTAAATAGTGAAATACACACTTAAAAGGTTTTTTCTCTCCTCTCTTCACACTCTCTAAAAATTCATTGTTTATTGCTCTTCCTGGCATACCCAGAGGACTTTCAATGAGAACAACATCTTCTTTTTTTGCCTTTATGTAGTTTTTCTTAAACTCTATAGAGGCATCACATTCATGTGTAGTGACGAATCTGGTAGCCATTTGAACACCAGATGCTCCCATTCTTAAAAATTTAGCAATATCGTATCCTGTATAGATGCCTCCAGCGGCAATCACCGGTATCTTTTTCCTATACTTTTCTTCAAGCTGTCTTACCACTTCTAAAACCTCTTTTACTAAATCTTCTAATTTAAACCTGTTGTTTACCAGGTCTTCCATTTTGAATCCCAAATGTCCACCTGCCAATGGCCCTTCTACAACAAAACCATCAGGAACATAATTGTAATGTTTTATCCATCTTTTGCTGATTAAATTAGCCGCTCTGCCTGAGGAGACGATAGGAACCAGTGCTGTTCTACTGTCTGGATAATAGGATTTAAACTTTGGTAAAGTTAAAGGCAATCCTGCTCCAGAGAAGATGATATCTATATTTTCTTTTAACGATACATTTGCCATAACTTCGTAATCATTGGTAGAAACCATTATGTTTACCCCTATGATACCTTGAGGTGCTAATTTTCTCGCTAAATGTATTTCTCTCTTCAGTACCCTGCTGCTTGCTCTAAAATAGTGTTGAGCTCCATCTGGTTCTAACATCCCTATACCGGCTGTAGCAATAATTCCTATTCCACCTTCTTTAGCTACGGCTGAGGCAAGCCTGTGTAAAGAAACACCTACGCCCATACCTCCCTGTATAATGGGTATGCGGGCTATATGATCACCTATTTTCAATGTAGGTATATTCAACTTTCCTCCAATATAAAGAGTATCTCATTTTTACCTCTATAGAAAAAAAATTCAAGTGGGTTTTTCTTCATAGAGCATATGAGCAATAGTAAAAAGCTTATCTTTGCTGGTTATATCTCCTGCCATCTCCGGTATGATCTTTACCTGTGCATCGGCTCTCTTGATAAGGTCCTCTTTCCACTTTAATTGTTGCTCTCTTTTTTGTTTTAAAAAATCATTTCCCTTACATACATCTTCTGGAAATATACGATTGAGAATGTAGCCGTTTAGTTCTATTCCATATTTTGTAATGGATTTCCCTATAAACAGGGCCTGTTCCACAGGCAGCCTTTCCGGATTTGCTACAATCCAGGTGGAGGCATTGGTGGATAGCATATTCAAAACATGTTCGGTGAGTTTTCTCCAATTTTTAATGAGTTCTAACGGTTCTCCTTCCGGTTTTCTCTTGATCTTAGAAAATATTCCCTTTAAGCTTAAATACAGTTTTTGTGCTTCTCCCAAGTGTGAGTAGAAGAGATACTGAATATTTAAAAGATTTAAGGTGGAAGCAGTAGGAGCTGTATCCCATACGATATAATCGTATCTTTTTGATTTTACCGCTTCTAATACATAATCCAGCATGAACTCCTCATCCAAACCGGGCGCACCTTCCAGATAATCGAGAATGTCTCTTTCTACCGGAAATAAGGATGAAACTACAGTGTATACCTCATCGCCAAATCTTTTTCTCCACAATTTCAAAATAACGGGACGGGTAAGTTCTATAACATCTAAATTTTTATCCACATTTATTATCTTATCCCTAAATTCTACATTGAATATGTTGGATAGAGAACCGGCAGGGTCTGTGGAAACTAAAAGGACTCTTTTGTGTTGAGAAAACAAAAGAGCTGTAGCTACGGAGGTTGTTGTTTTTCCTACCCCTCCTTTTCCAGTGAACATTACAATCTTTCTCATCTTATCTAATATAACTCAGATGTGGTGGAAAAAGCAATAGCTTGACAGAAATAAGAATATTTCGTAAGAAAATAAAATGATTTATAAAACATTGATCCAGCTTATAGGGAATACTCCTCTTTTAAGGATAAACAAATTGTGTAAGAACAATGAAATATTTGTAAAGCTGGAGTGTTTTAATCCCTGGTTCAGCATAAAGGATAGGGCGGCTCTTTCAATGATTGGAGACTTAGAAAAAAAAGGAGTAATAGGAAAGGGAGATATTATTGTAGAGGCAACCAGTGGAAATACAGGCATTGCTGTAGCTGGTGTTTGTGCGGTAAAAGGTTATAAAGCAAAAATCATTATGCCTGAAGGAATGAGTGTAGAGAGGATAAAATTGCTCAATCTTTTAGGGGCAGAGGTGATGCTCGTTAAGGGGGGAATGGAGCAGGCGATAAAAGAAGCGGAAAGATTGGGGAACAAATCTCATCATTTTTTCCTAAGACAATTTGAAAATGAAGCAAATGCTTTAGCGCAAGAGAAGACGGGCGAAGAGATATGGAGAGATATGAATAAAGATATAGATATAGTTGTATGCGCAATAGGAACGGGTGGAACAATCACCGGTGTGGGGAGATACTTAAAAAACAAAGACAAAAGCGTTAAGGTCATTGGGGTTGAACCTTCCTCCTCACCATTTCTCTCCAAAGGAATAAAGGGAGAGCACAAGATTCAAGGTATTGGTGCAGGATTTTTACCTCTTATATTGGATGAATCTGTAATAGATGAGATTGTAGCTGTGAGCGATGAGGATGCATTTGATACTATGAAAAGATTGGCAAGAGAAGAAGGAATATTAGCTGGTATATCTTCGGGGGCTGCTCTATGGGCAGCACTGAATATTAAACAAAGAGGAAAAAGAATTGTGGTGATATTTCCAGACAGTGCGGAACACTACTTAAGTGTAATATGAATTTAACGCGAGGTAAATAATATGAGAATTGTTATTGTGGGAGGGGTGGCTGCAGGAATGAGTGCAGCTTCTCAGGCAAAAAGGCGTGTGAAGGAAGCGGAGGTTATTGTTTTAGAGAAGACGGGGGATGTTTCTTACGGCTCATGCGGCATGCCTTACAATTTGATGAGAGCGGACAATCCGATGGACGAGCTTGTTGTTTTAACGGCTGATAATTTTCGTAACAAAAGGAGTATAGATGTAAGATTGTTTCAAGAAGCGAAGAAAATTAATAGAGAAAAAAAAGAAGTAAAGGTATGGGATAACAAAGAAAATAAAGTATATAATATTAGTTATGATAAATTGGTTATAGCTACAGGTGCCCGTGCCATAAATATATCTATGGAAAAACAGGTAAAAGGTGTTTTCACACTGCGTACCTTAGAAGATGGAAAAAGATTGAAGAATTTTATCAAGGAGAGAAAACCAAAAAAGGCGTTTCTCATTGGAGCAGGGAGAATTGCTTTAGAAATTGTTCATGCTTTGCACGAATTGGGAATAAGTGTTGTTCTGGCGAAGAAAAGACCGGGCCGTATTTTACCTCAATTTGAGGGAGAGATTTCTGAAAAAGTAGAGGCAAAATTAGGAGAGAAGGGGATAAACTTTATAAGCGGAGTAGAAATAAAAGGTTTTATGGAAAAAGATGGTTTTTTAAAGAAAGTAGTGACAACTGAGGGTGAATTTGATGCAGACCTATCTATTATTTCCATTGGTGTCCAACCAAATGCAGAGATAGCAAAAGAAGCAGGTATAAACATAGGTAAAACAGGAGCAATAGAGGTAGATAGATACTTAAGAACATCAGATAGAGATATATTTGCCTGCGGCGATTGTTGTGAGCATTATCATAGACTTTTAAAAAAACCTATATTTTCTCCATCTGGAACGGTAGCAAATAAACAGGGAAGGATTGCTGGAGCAAATGCCATAGGAGCAAATATCATCTACCCCGGTGTAGTGGGCACATCTGTATTTAGCCTTTTTGATTTAACAGTGGCAAGAACAGGTCTTGTGAGAGAAGAGATAAAGGAAGATTTTGTTAAAACGATTATCCTTTCGCAGACCAGAGGGCATGCTTATCCGGGTTCTTCACCCATCAAGATTATTTTGTTCTCTGAAAAGGGAACAGGGAGGTTGCTTGGTGCGCAGATGATAGGAAAGGAATATGTATGGGGAAGAATAAATGTAGTTGCCGCCGGTTTATATAAAGATTTTACAGTAGATGATTTGTCCAGCCTGGATATGGCCTATTCGCCACCTTTCTCACCGGTGTGGGATCCATTACTCATTGCGGCAAATCGTGCCAAAAAGTTTATATAACTACATTTAGCAATAAGTATCCTCCAAAAAAGACGAGAAACACACCGCAAAAAGAAATGAGAACCTGATAGGTTTTTAAGCCAATATATCTCTTTCCTTTGCTTACTCCCAGAGAAACA
>JAGGSB010000082.1 GCA_021159305.1 Deltaproteobacteria bacterium
AGGGCATTGAATGCACCATTGAATATTCATGGAGACCATTCGGATGTTATGGGAGCAAGAGATGCAGGATGGATTCAATTGTTTTGCGAAGATTCGCAGGAAATTTATGATTCTACTATTCAAGCCATAAAAATTTCTGAGAACAAGGATGTTTTGACACCTGTGATGGTTATTATGGATGGCTTCAACACCTCTCATTCTGTGGAAATATGGGACATAGAAGAGGATGAAAAAGTTAAGGAATATATTGGAGAATATACGCCTAAATATCCGCTTTTAGATGTGTCCAGAAAACTTACATACGGTGCATGGGCTCCACCACCTGAGTACTTCGAACACAAGGTAAGCCAGCTCGCTGGCATGGTTCATGCAAAACCTGTTGTTAAAAAAATAGGTAAAGAATTTGGAAAGGTGTTCGGAAGAAGTTATGATTATTTTGAGTCTTATAAGTTAGATGATGCAGAATACGCTATCGTTATGATGGGTTCGGCAGCAGGTACTGCAAAGGATGTAGTGGATGTCTTGAGAGAAAATGGGATTAAAGCAGGGCTTTTGAAAATCAGGATGTTCAGGCCATTTCCTGCCGATGAGATAAAAGAAGCTTTGGGCAATGTAAAAGTAGTTGCCACTTTAGATAGGGTAATATCTGCCGGAGCTTATGGCTCTCCTTTATTTAACGAAGTTCGTTCTGCTCTATACGATGTTCCCAAAAGGCCTATTGTTGTAGATTATATATACGGATTGGGAGGAAGGGATACTCAACCGAAGCATTTTAAGGCAGTTTACGAAAGCCTACAAAGGATTGCTAAAACAGGTAAAATAGAAAAGGTGTTAGACTTCATAAACATAAGAGGAAAATGGGGGGAATAAATGGCTTTTTTAAATAATTTAGCGAAAAGAGAAGAGCGTTTTGCTCCAGGTCATAGGTTGTGTCCTGGTTGTGGACAGTCCATTATCGCTAGAGCGCTTTTAAATATAACGGATTATGAAATAGTAATTGCCAGTGCTACCGGTTGTTTGGAGGTATGTTCAGGACTCTTCCCATACACCACCTGGCGTGTTCCATGGATACACAGTGCTTTTGAGAATGCAGCTTCTACTATTGCCGGTGTGGAGGCAATGTATAGGGTGTGGAAGAGAAAGGGTAAAACGGACAAAGATATAAAATTTGTGGCTTTAGCCAGTGACGGAGGAACATACGATATAGGACTACAGGCTCTCTCAGGAGCTTTGGAAAGATGGCACGATTTTTTATACCTTTGTATAGATAACCAAGCTTATGAGAATACTGGTGTTCAAAGATCCAGCGCCTCTCCTTTTGGTGTAAATACTACGACAACACCTGTGGGAAAGGTAAAAAGGGGTAAAGAGCAAAAAAGAAAGGATATTATGTCTGTGGTTGAAGGTCACCATATTCCCTATGCTGCGCAAGCCTCTTTGCATGATTGGAGAGACTTAATGAACAAGATAAAGCGGGCCCTCGATACGGAAGGACCAACATATATAAATGTTATTCAACCTTGCTGTACAGGATGGGGATTCCCGCCGGAGATGACGATTGAAGTAGCAAAAATAGCGGTTGAAACATGCGCCTGGCCCATCTATGAGATAATAGATGGAAAAATAAAGATAAATTATAAACCGAAGAAAAAGTTGCCCATTGAAGAGTACTTTAAAATGCAGGGAAGATTTATACACATATTAAAGCCGCAGAATAAAGATCTTTTGCAGAAAGCACAGCAATTTACAGATGAACATTGGGAATGGTTACTGAAAAGAGAAGCGGCAGGACTTTAAGAGACAGGCCTTCGCTTGAGGAATGAGATATAACGAGCCGCAGATAACAATGAAGTCTCGTTCTAATAGAGTGTGAAGGAATGCTTCGTTTAATGAAGGGAATGTTTTGCAGTTTCCTTTGAACCGTAACTGTTGGACAGTATGACAAAGAATGTGTGTAGGTATTGCTCTCTCGTTGTTTATTTTTATTATCTTTACATCTGAGAAATGAGGGAGCAATATTTTCAACATTCCTTTTGTGTCTTTATCCTTTAGGGCGCTGAAAATCAGTGTTTTTTCCTGCTTATAGTTTTTTAAAAAGTCTGATAGCGCTATCGCGCTCTCTACATTATGGCATCCGTCTATTATTACCGTTTTCCTCTTGTTTTTTATTATCTCTATTCTGGCCGGCCAAAAACTCTTTTCTATAATTCCTTTTTTGATCGGGATATTCAGGTTTGATGCTATATGCATGGATAAAGAGGCGTTGTATATTTGATTTCTGCCCTTCATTGAAAGCTTTATATTTTTTATGTTTATATTTTCATTACTAAAGCTAAACTTATCTTTGTTTATTTTTATGTAATGTTGTTTTAGAGGATAAAACAGGCAGTTTTTTTGTTTTGCTCTTTCTTTTATTACCCCCAGAGCTTCTTTTTTCAAAAATCCTGTAAACACGGGAATTTTCTCATGGATAATGCCGGCTTTTTCATAGGCAATCTGAGAAATTTCGTTTCCTAAGAATTCTGTATGATCCTTTGATATAGTAACAATTACACTGAGGAGTGGCCGAACAACATTTACAGCATCAAATCTTCCTCCCAACCCTACTTCCATAATGGCAAAATCCACCTTTTCCTGTGCAAATACCAGATAAGCTAAGGCGGTGAGAAATTCAAAATAGGTGGGTTTTTCCGTTAAAGTTTCACATCTTTCAAATATCTCTTTGGCATAAGGATACAGATTTAAATAAGGCTTTTGATTGATCTTTATCCTTTCATTTACATGAAATATATGAGGAGAGGTAAATGTTCCTACTTTATATCCATTATCAACTAATATATCGGTGAGAAAATTGCATACCGAGCCCTTTCCATTTGTTCCCCCCACTAAAATCACATTTAGTTTTTGTTGTGGATTGCCAATTTTTCTTAGAAACTCTTTTATACGAGATAATCCTGGTTTTATGCAGTGAGGATTAAATACCTTTAGCAGATTTTCTAATCGTTCCATGTAAGAACTACCGCTGTTGCATACATATTGGTATGACTTAGAGAAACAATGGCTTTTTTATGTGGTATATCTATAGTAGGTTTTCCCGAAGAAAGAGAGATTATCTCTATACTTTTCCATGGCACTCTCTTCCCTATAGTTTTAAATGCCGCTTCTTTAGCGCAGAAGCGTACGGTAAGGGAGGGATAAGGGTTCTTCTTTTTATATGCATATTTTATCTCTCTCTCTGTAAATACCCTGTTTAAA
This sequence comes from Deltaproteobacteria bacterium, assembly GCA_021159305.1. Classification (NCBI taxonomy): domain Bacteria; kingdom Pseudomonadati; phylum Myxococcota; class Myxococcia; species Deltaproteobacteria bacterium. The sequence goes on from JAGGSB010000082.1 coordinate 3,256, forward strand.
AATCTCTCGCCGTATTTTTCTGTTAGTTCTTTTACTCTCTTTATCTCTTCTATATCAATACCGATGGATAATTCTGGCTTCATTGATCAATGTTTTCATATCTTTTACTGCATCTTTTAATCCTGTATATATCGAACGGCTAATGATGCTATGACCAATATGTAACTCCACTATCTCTCGTATGCTGGCTACGGGCTGAACATTAAGGTAGGTTAACCCATGTCCTGCATGCACCTCCAGTCCCATTTTTTCAGCAAGCGTGACACATCTTTTAATATTTTCTAATTCTCTTGTTTCTTCTTTTCCTCTTGCATTGGCATATCTGCCAGTATGTATTTCTATTCCATCCGCTCCTATATCTCTTGAAGCCTCAATTTGTTTCTCTTCGGGGTCTATAAATAGATTTACCTTTATGTCTTTTTCTTTTAGTTTTTTTATCACATTATGTATGATTTTTTTTGATTTTACCACATCTAATCCACCTTCCGTGGTTATCTCCTCTCTTCTTTCCGGCACCAGGGTTGCCTCATAAGGTTCAGCACTTAAAGCAAATTCTACGATATCTTCCAATATGCTCATCTCCAGATTCAGTGGCACCTTTATCGTTTCCTTTAAGAGTTTTATATCTCTTTCTTTTATATGTCTTCTGTCTTCTCTAAGGTGAACTGTTATACAATCTGCACCACCCAACTCTGCAAAAATGGCTGCCTGCACCGGATCGGGCTCTACAGTTTTTCTCATCTCTCTTATCGTCGCTATATGATCTAAGTTTACACCCAATTTCATTTCTTCCTCCAAAACTTCCTTGCATTATATAGCATAGATTGTGCTTATTGTGAAGTTTAAAACTTACTTACAAGTATCTTTGATGCTTGAAAGTAATTCTGGCACTTGACTTTCACATGCTTTACATGTTAAATTTGTAGAAAATTTGGGAGGTTATATGCCACAGCACAAATCAGCTGCAAAGCGAATGAGACAGAACAAAAAGAGATATTCCAGGAATAAGGCTTACCGCACTCGTTTAAAAAATGTAATCAAAACAGTGGAAGAGAAAATCAAAGGCAAAAACTTAGAAGAAGCACAAAAAGCGTTCCAGCAGGCGGAAAAAACCATTGGTCATATCACTTCTAAGGGAGTGATCCATAAGAATAGATCTGCCCGTCTTACATCCCGATTGGCAAGGTCTACCCGCAAGCTTTCTCCAGAAACATCGTCAGCTTAGGTAAAGGATAGGTATTTATAACATCTTTTGCCTCCACCCATCCTCTTTGTGCGGTGTAAATGCCGAATTTCATATAATCAAAGTTTTCTGGGTGATGTGTATCTGTAGCTATGGATAGTTTTATGCCTCTTCTTATTGCCTCTTTTACATAAATATCATTCAAATCCAATCTCATTATCTGGGCATTTATCTCCAAACATTTATTATGCTTCTTTGCCGTTTCAAATATTTTTTCCATATTTACCTTATAAGGTTCTCTCACCCCTATCATCCTTCCCGTGGGATGAACCAAGATATGCACATATCTGTTGGACAAGGCATCTACTATTCTTCCTGTAATTTTCGATTCATCTTGTTTGAATCCTGTATGTATGGCAACCAGTACTATATCTAAATCCTTCAAAACATCATCGGGATAATCCAGTGAACCATCATTTTTTATGTCTACTTCAGAACCAGAAAGAATATTTATCTTTCCCCTGAATTTTTGTCTTAACTTGTCTATCTCCTCCAGCTTATCATATAATCTCTCTATAGATAAACCATTGGCAATGCGAGAAGAGGGGGAATGATCTGTAATGGCAATATACTCATATTTTCTCCTTATTGCCTCCTGAACCACTTCTTCAATACTCAATACACCATCACTCCATTTAGAATGAACATGCAAATCACCTTTTATATCAGAAATTGAAACCAGTTTGGGTAATTTTTTTTCTGTTGCCTTCTCTATTTCACCTCTATCTTCTCGCAAAACAGGCGGTATCCATACCATATCCAATGCCTGGTATATGTCTTTTTCATCCTCGCCGCCAATTCTTTTTTCACCTCTAAATACACCATATTCATTTATTTTTATTTCTCTTTGCTTGGCTATTCTTCTTAAATGAACATTATGCGCTTTTGAACCTGTAAAATACTGCAGTGCGGCACCGTAGGATTTTTTCTCTATTACCCTTAAATCAACTTGTAAATTGTTCTCCAAGATTACACTGCCCTTGGTAGAACCCTTTGCCAAAATTATCTTTACCTCATCAAACCTTGTAAATGCATCAATTACCCTTGTTCCATTTTCTGCCACACACAAGATATCCAAATCTCCCACCGTTTCCTTTCTGCGACGGGAAGAACCTGCCAATTCTACTTGAGAGGTGGTAGGCAATTTTCTCACTTTTTCACAAAGATTTTCTGCAATAGGCAAAGCTACACCTAATAAAAAACGCTTCAGTCCCTGTTCATAAAGCTCAATGCCCTGACGCAGGTTTTCCAAACTCTTTTTTCTCAATCCTACCTCAGGCAACTCTTCTTTATCCTTAATAAGTTCCTTTAGATCCTGTAAATTTCCTATATTGTAAGCATTATATAATTTTCTTAATGTTTTGGGACCCAATCCCTGAATATTAGAAAGATCTATTAGCTCTTCCGACACTTCCTGTTTTAATTGTTCATACAATACTATCTTTCCTTTTTTTATGTACTCCTCAATGTATGTTGCCAAATCCTTTCCCACTCCAGCTATTTCTGTCAATCTTTCTTCTTCCATTATCTTGGAAAGTGGGGAGGTGAGTTCTCTGATACTACGAGCCGCTTTTCTGTAGGCTACAACTCTGAATATATTTTCTCCTTTAAATTCTAAGATATTTGCTATTCTCTCAAATATATTGGAAATCTCCGTATTTACATTGTTTTTCATGTTATAAGTCTCAGGCAATCATTTCTATTTAGGTTTTCGTCTACAATCTTTCTCCTTAAAGAACGCAGGTTTTCACCTCTTTTCTCTGGTTTTATATTTATCAAATCCCAACCATTTATCACTTTTATCTTCTCTTCCCATCTTTTATAATTTAAAAACATTCCTTTTACAAACTGTTCAAATGATTCCTTCTCTATGTTATTCTGTGATAAAATATAGGCAGCAGAAAAAATGGACAAAGGCAAACAATTTTCTCCAAAATCAACGATTAGTTTGCCTAAACTTTCCTCTTTCTTCCATACTTTATAAGGAAGAAGTTTGTTTTCGGACCACAGCTTTGCCCATTTCCCTACCTTTTTCCCCCAACCATAAAAATCGCTCCATCTTTTGGCATCTTCCCCTAAGAAAGCAGCAACTTTTAAAGAAAGTAACAAAGGAGGTTCAAAGGAGATATTGCTTTTCTTAATCGTTTCATCCAGTGAAATGTAAAAAGTTAAATTTCTATTTGTATGGGGAAAAAGTTTTTCCATCAAACCAACTCTCTCCATCAAAGGAAAATAAGTAAAAGAGGATGGAAGAAACAACAGTTTTTTTAGCTCTTCTCCTATTCTCTCTGTGGAAACAGATGTTAAAAATCTTATCGCCTTTTCACACTCATCTAATGTTTCTCTATCAATAGTTAAAAAAAATTCTGTAGAAAGGCGGAACAGTCTTAAGATCCTCAACGGATCATCCATAAAAGCCTGTTTATAACACATTCTCAATCTCTTATCCTCTATATCTCTTCTTCCATCCAGAGGATCTACAAATCTTTTTTCTTCTACATCATAAGCAATAGCGTTTATTGTAAAATCTCTTTTCTTTAAATCTTCTTTTATATTTTCAGCTCTCATTTCACAAACATCTATCTCTGCTCTCTCTGGCCACGCCTTGTATGTTTTTACATCTCCTCTCTCATAATAAACAAATTTTACACCCTTCTTAAGAAAAAAAGCTCTTATATCCATATTCTTAGAGACTACCACATCACAGTCCTCTGAACTTTTGCCTAACAAATAGTCCCTTACCATTCCTCCTACTAAGTAGAGCTTCGCTTCTCTTTTCTTCAGCCATGCTATGAATTCAGAAAGAAAGGGCGATTTTAGATACATTAAATAATTGTCAATAGTTGACGGGGATTATGAATAACAAAATGCGGTTTAAATTGGAGTAATACTTCTTTAGATCTAAAACCATAGGTAACGCAAGTAGAAACTGCTCCTGCCTCTTTAGCAGCTATAATATCATTTTCGCTGTCTCCCACTAACATGCTATTTTTTGCCTCCATCCCGAGAGATTTGCAAACATTTGAAATAATCGATGGATCCGGCTTTTTAACGCCGAATGTATCACACCCGCAAACAAAACCGAAAAAATAAAGAAGATCAAGACTCTTTAAAAGTTTGTGTGCAAATTTTTCTAGCTTATTGCTCACTACCGCTAAAACACAATTCTCATCTTTATTTAAAGTGCCCAACACCTGCTTCACTCCCTCAAAAGGTTTTGTATGTTCATCTATATGTTCATAGTAAAATTCAAGAAATGAAGGAAGAAACAGTGGATATATTTCCTCTTTCCCTTCATTTTTTAGCACTTTCTTTATAAAATTTTGCACACCATTACCCACAAACTGAAAGATCTTCTCCTCTTTCTCTTCTGGCAAATCAAATTTCTTCAAGGTTGCATTTACAGCTCTGGCGATATCTTTGCGAGAATCTACAAGTGTTCCGTCCAAATCAAACAACACTGCTTTCATAGCTTCCTAAATGCCAAAACAGCGTTTGTTCCTCCAAATCCAAAAGAATTACTTATAGCTACATTTATTTCCTTTTCTTGAGCTATATTTGGTACATAATTCAGGTCGCATTCTGGATCTGGATGCTCCAAATTTATAGTAGGTGGGATTATACCTTCTTTTACAGTTAGGGCGGTAAACACTGCTTCCACTCCACCTGCTGCACCCAAAGAATGCCCAATTTCCGACTTATTGGAGTTTATACAGAGTTTGTATGCATGTTCCTTGAATAATTTTTTTATAGCTCTTGTTTCCACAATATCATTATAATGGGTAGATGTCCCATGGGCATTGATATAATCTACATCTTCCAAATTGCAATGTGCGTCTTTTAGTGCATTTTCCATTGCCAAAATCGCTCCTGCTCCATCCGGATCGGGTGTTGTTATATGATATGCATCACAAGACATACCAAAACCACATAATTCTGCATATATCTCTGCTCCCCGCCTTTTAGCATGTTCATATTCCTCCAGAACAACCACCCCCGCTCCTTCACTTACAATAAAGCCATCTCTGTCTTTGTCAAATGGACGAGATGCCGCCTCCGGTTCATCATTTCGAGTAGAAAGTGCCTTCATAGATGAAAATCCACCTATAGCCATAGGACAAATGGTAGATTCTGTTCCACCTGCAATCATTATATCTGCATCACCATACTGAATAGCCCTCATTGCCAGGCCTATAGAATGAGCACCGGTAGCGCATGCCGTTACATCACTAAAATTCGGACCTTTAAACCCATACATTATAGCAATATCACAGGATGCCATGTTAATTACAGTCAAGGGGATAAAAAAAGGTGAGATAAACTTTTCTCCTTTCTTCAGGTATATCTCTGTATATTTCTCTATAGTTGGTAATCCTCCTATACCTGAACCTACACTAGCTCCAATCTTTGTCTCATCTTCCTCCTTTAGGTCTATCCCTGCATCATCCAGTGCTTCTTTCGTTGCCGCAATTGCATATAAAGAGAATAAATCGTATTTTTTAACATCCTTTTTAGAGATATATTTGTGTGGATTGAAGCCTTTCACTTCACCCGCAATACGCACCCTAAAGCTAGAGGCATCAAATTTTGTGATATGGCTTATGCCCGATTTACCCTTTACTATATTTTCAAAACTCTCCTTTGCCGTGAGCCCGAGCGGCGTTACCGCCCCTAAACCTGTAATAACAAGTCTTCTCATATACTCCTCTAAGAAGTATGAGATTCAATGTAGTCAATAACATCTTGAACTGTAGACATTTTTTCTGCATCACTGTCAGAAATCTCAATACCAAACTTCTCCTCCATTGCCATGATAAGCTCCACCGTATCCAGGGAATCTGCTCCCAGGTCATCAATAAATTTTGCCTCTGGCTTTACCTCGTCTTCTTCTACTCCCAACTGTTCCACGATAATCTTCTTTACATCCTCTGCTACAGACATACTTCCCTCCTTAATTTTATATATATAGTCCGCCACTTACATTTATCACAGTTCCTGTAATATAACTTGCCTCTTCACTTAATAAAAACGCTACTGCGTTGGCTATATCCTCTGGCTTTCCTAACCTACTTAAAGGAATATTTTCTATTAATTTTTCTCTATCTTTCGCAGGTATCTTTTTCGTCATAATCGTTTCAATAAATCCCGGAGCAACGGCATTCGCTCTAATATTTTTTGACGCCAATTCCTTTGCCAGGCTTTTTGTAAAACCAACAATACCCGCCTTTGATGCGGCGTAATTGCACTGACCGGCATTCCCAGAAAGTCCCACAATAGAAGCTATACTAACAATAACGCCAAATTTCTGCTTTATCATACCCCTCACTACCTGCTTCGTGCAATTAAAAGCACCGATTAGATTTACATCTATTACTTTTTTAAAACTCTCAGGTTTCATTCTTAAAATTAGGTTGTCGTCTACAATACCGGCGTTGTTTACCAAATAATCTACATTCCCCCACTTTTCCACTATCTTAGCAAAGCCTTCTTCTGTCTCCTTATAATTGGAAATATCAAACATCATTATATCGCATATTCCGCCGGACTTCTCAACTTCTTCTTTTACCCTTTCCGCTTGTTCCTCGTTGTAAACATCATTTATGACGACTTTTACTCCACTTTTAGCAAGTTTTTCTGCACAAACTCTTCCTATTCCACGAAAAGCACCTGTAATTACTGCCAATTTTCCTTTATACATCTTTTTCTCCAAACCTTTTTAATGTTATTATATCTATACAATAACAAGTCCTCAACTCTTTGTACATTTTTCTTGAAAGATTGTACAATACATTTTTTGGTCCACATTCCACAAATTCTGAACAACCCAGATCCCTTGCCTTCTGTACATTATCTCGCCATCTCACGGGATTTGTCATCTGTTCAATCAACATCTCTCTTGCCTCGTCCCCTCCATAAACAACAGAAGAGGCTACATTTTCTATTACGGCCTTTTCCGTTTTTTTAAATGAAATATCTCTTAGAACATCTGCCAATTTCTCCTTTGCATTTCCCATTAGTTTACTATGAAAGGGAGCACTTACGCCCAATGGTATAACTCTGCCCCATCCTTTTTCTTTTATTATTTCCCTTGCTCTTTTCAATCCTGGTGTAAGACCGGACAAAATAATTTGAGTATCCGAATTATAATTAGCAATGCAAACATAGAATTTTTCATCTTTTGAGATAGTTTTACATAAATTTTCTATCTCCTTTTCCTTATCTGTGATTACAGCCATCATGCCACCTTCACCTAAGGGCACCGCTTCTTGCATGAATTTACCCCTCATATGCACTGCCCACACCGCATCTAAAAAACTCACGGCTCCTGTTGCCACCAATGCAGTATATTCACCCAAACTATGTCCTCCGCATATATCAAAATCAAATCTATACTCTCTCTGAAGAAGAGAATATATAATATAAGAATGAACCAAAATAGCAGGTTGAGCAAAAGCAGTTTGAGTTAATTTTTCCTCCGGTCCTTCAAAGGTTAATTTTCTTAAATCAAAATGTAATGCTTCGTTTGCCTCTTCATATATTCTCTTTGATAGAGGAAACTCATCATAAACATCTTTTCCCATTCCTACAAACTGGGAACCTTGACCTGTAAACATGAGAAAACGCATTCTCACCTCGCAAGGTTATTTAAGCTTTGTGAAACTATCTTTGCTTCTTCTATAATATCTTTAATAATCTTTTCTACCGGCTTTATATCCTTTATCAAACCACATATCTGTCCAGCCATTACCGAGCCACCTGTCACATCTCCTTCACGAGCAGCCGCATACAGCTTTCCGGAACCTAATTCCTCTAATTCTTCAATAGAAACGCCTCGTTTTTCCTTCAGGGCAAATTCTCGAGCTAATTTATTCTTAACTATCCTTGCCGGATGGCCGGTACTCAAACCTGTAACTACAGTATCTCTGTCTCTTGCCTTGAGGAGTGCCTGCTTGTAATTGGGATGAACGGTGCATTCTTCAGAAAGAATAAATCTTGTTCCCATCTGTATACCCTCTGCCCCTAAAGCCAATGCAGCTAAAAATCCTCTTCCATCGGCAATACCGCCAGCGGCAATGACAGGTATATCCACAGCATCTACTATTTGAGGAATAAGAGCCATGGTGCTAATTTCACCGATATGTCCTCCTGATTCCAACCCTTCGGCCACTACCGCATCCGCACCTGTCTGTTGCATGCGCTTAGCTAACGCTACCGATGCAACAACAGGAATTACCTTCGCCACTGTCTTTAATTTATCCATATATTTACCAGGACTGCCGGCACCAGTAGTCACTACCTTTACTTTATATTCTACAACCAAATCAACAATCTTATCCGCAAAAGGAGATAAAAGCATGATATTCACACCAAAGGATCTGTCCGTCAAAGATATTGCCTTTTCTATTTCTTTTTCCACTACTTCTGGAGGTGCGTGTCCCGCGCCAATAATACCTAACCCACCCGCATTGGAAACGGCAGCAGTAAGAATACCATCAGCAACCCAAGCCATTCCACCCTGTATAACAGGATAATCAACATCTAAAAGACTACAAACTCGCGTTTTAAACATTCTTTCCTCCTACCATCTGATAACAGAAGCGGCCCATGTAAGACTGGCACCAAAACTGTTTAAAAGAACAATATTCCCTTTTTTGAGTAATCCTTTTTTCCTTATGAAACCTAATGTCAAGGGAATTGTTGCCCCTGATGTATTTCCATATATATCAAGTGTTATGGGCACTTTTTCTTGAGGCACCTTCGCAAACCGAGCAAAACTCTGTAATATACGCAGATTTGCTTGATGACAGACAACAAAATCTACATCATCAAGTGTCATTCTTGCTTTTTCTAATGCCTCCTTACTGGCAGAAACAAGATGCTTCACTGCCATTTTAAATGTTTCTTGACCTCTCATTTTTATAAAACATTCTCTATCCTTTAATACCTGCTGTGAGCAGGGATTCTTTGATCCCCCCCCGGGGATAACCATTAAGTCCGCATAATCTCCATTGGCATGAAGAACAGAACCCAAAATCCCCCTCTCCGTATCTGTTGCTTGCAGCACCACTGCCCCTGCACCATCACCAAACAGAACACAGGTTGTTCTATCCTGCCAATCGGTAAATCTACTCAAGGTTTCCGCTCCAATAACCAGACAATTTTTAACCATGCCAGCAGATATAAATGCATTTGCACAGGATAATGCATAGATAAAACCAGAGCAAGCAGCGTTTATATCAAAGGCAAATACATCCTTTTTGAGCCCTAGTTTACGCTGCACATGCAACGCAGTAGATGGCATGAGTGTATCGGGGGTAATAGTAGCTACAATAACTGCACCTATATCCTCGGGAGAAATGCCTGCCTCCGCTAAGGCCTCCTTTGATGCTTCTACAGCCAAATCAGATGTGCATTCATCTCCCACAATGTGTCTTTCCCTTACTCCCGTTCGCTGAACAATCCACTCATCTGATGTATTCACCATCTTTTCCAGGTCTTTGTTGGTAAGCACTTTCTTTGGCACATACATACCAACGCCCGTTATCATGCCATGCATTTCATCTCCTCATTGCTTAAGATCATACATTTCTCTATTGCCCTTTCTATTGCCCCATTTAATTTAGTTTGAGCGTGAAATGCCGCTCTCATAACAGCATTTGCTATCGCCCGTTCATTAGACCTGCCATGAGCGATAATTCCCGCTCCTTTTACGCCCAGCAGTGGTGCACCACCAAATTCTGCATAATCTATCCTTTTGCGTAATACCCTAAATGCCGGTTTGGCAAACAGGTAACCTAACTTATACCAGAAACTCTTTTTGATTTCTATCCTCAAAAAATTTACTACAACTTCTGGGATGGATTCACTCACCTTTAAAATTACATTACCCAAAAATCCATCACATACCACAACATCCGCTTTTCCAGTAAATATATCATTTCCCTCTATATTTCCTATAAAGCTTATAAAATTCCTTTTTATAAGGTTGTGTGCCTCTTTTGTAACGGTATCTCCTTTATTCGACTCAGCTCCGTTACTTACCAAGCCTATTCGCGGATTCTTTACTCCTAACACTACTTTCTTATAAACATAGCCCATGATGGCAAATTGCAGGAGATGAACCGCACGACAATCAACATTCACCCCAGCATCGATAAGCAAAATATTTCCATTCAAGGACGGCAGAATCATGCTCAAAGCTGGCCTTAAAACACCCTTTAATTTTCCCAAATAAGCAATAGCTGCTGTCATAACCGCACCAGAATTACCCGCGGAAACAAATGCATCACACTCTTCGTCTCTCACTAACTCTATGCATCTTACAATAGACGAATCCTTCTTTTCTCTAAACACAACGGTAGGTTTATCATACATTTGCACCACACTCTGCGCAGGCTCAATCCTCACCCGCTTATGATCATACAGCATTTTATCCAATATTCCTTTTATTTGCTCAACATTACCCACCAGAACAATGTTTATGTTCTCTTCGCGCTGTACCGCCTCCACCGCTCCCTTTACCACTTTAAGTGGGGCATAGTCGCCACCCATTGCATCTACTGCAATGGTGAAGTCTTGCATATCATTCCTCTACTTTTATGACCTCATTTTCGCCATAATAGCCACAAGAAGGACACACACGATGAGCAAGCTTGGGTTCATGACAATTCGGACATAAAGAGATTGCCGGGCTTTCTGCCTTTTTATGCAAAGCCCTCTTTTTACTTCTCGAATGAGAAGCTTTTCTTTTAGGCATAGCCATATTTCACCTCACCAATTCTAAATCGCTAAAGAAATAATTCACTTCAAAATTTGCCGCTTCTTCTGAATCAGAACCATGAATAGCATTTTCCTCAATATTTGTGCCAAATTTCTTTCTTATTGTACCTTCCTCTGCATTCTTTGGATCTGTCGCACCCATAAATCGGCGAAATTTCTCAATTATGTTATCTCCTTCCAAAACCATAGCTACCACCGGACCGGATGACATAAAATCCGTCAAACTATTGTAAAATGTTTTATTATTATGCACGATATAAAAACGTTTTGCTTCTTCTTTACTTAACTTTAACATTTTTATTCCTGTTATATGAAATCTCTTTTCTATACAGGAGATAATTGCACCTGTCAAATTTAATCTCACACAATCGGGCTTAATGATGGCCAATGTTCTTTGCACTCTTTTCCTCCAAATATCTTTTTATTTCTTCCTCTTTCAATCCTCGAATCTCAACAGATTTCCTCTTACCTCTTTTCCCAGAAACTATCAATACATCCGACACAGGAATATGTAACACTTTACTCAAAAAAACAAGCAATCCCTTGTTCGCTTTCCCTTCCACTGGCGGTGCAGCTATTTTCACCTTCAGCCTTCCGTCAAAAGAACCCACAATTTCACTCTTTCCAGCACCTGCCTTTACATACACCAATATTATGACACTTTCCTTTTTCTTTTTTAAATAACAATCCATTGATTTGTTAAACTACCACAGAACACCTACTTTCGTCAACAAAGTATCACCATTTTTTATTTAATTGTTGCTATAAAAAAAATTTTTTATATATTAAAAGTGATGAATATATTTACTGAAGAATTAGAAGAACACAAAAAAACAATAGAGAAAATTTATTATTTAAATGAAATAATTATAAAAGTTTCTGAAGAGATAACAAAGGCAATAAAAAGAGGAAACAAAATACTAATATTTGGAAATGGTGGTAGTGCGTCGGATGCACAGCATATGGCAGGAGAGCTAATCAACAGATTCTTAAAAGAAAGAGAACCATATCCGGCTATTGCTCTGACCACAGATACATCCGTTCTCACCAGTATCGCCAACGATTACTCCTTCAAATATGTTTTCTCCAAGCAGGTTAAGGCACTGGCAAAAGAAAAGGACATCGTCATAGGTATTACCACCTCAGGATATTCAAAAAATGTAATAGAGGGATTAAAAGAAGCAAGAAGAAAGGATTGTATAACCATTGGTTTTTTGGGGAAGGATGGCGGAGAAGCAAAAAAATTTTGCCACTATCCTGTTGTTGTTCCTATCTCATCTACTCCGCGCATTCAAGAGATGCACATCTTTATTATTCACACTGTATGCAAGATAGTAGAGGAAACAGTTGATAATAGATAGACAAAAACTTCTATCTTTAATACAGAAACTAAAAACAGAAGGCAAAAGAATTATATTTACAAATGGCTGTTTTGATATCCTGCACTCCGGCCATGCTTATTATTTAAAAAAAACAAAGGAGTTAGGGGATATTCTCATTATAGGAATAAACAGTGACGAATCCGTAAAAAAAATAAAACAACAAAATAGACCAATCAATAAACTTTTAGACAGGATGATAGTTTTAAACAGTATTAAATATGTAGATTATGTTGTCCCATTCAACGAGGAAACACCAGAAAATCTAATAAAAATAATAAAACCAGATGTTCTAACCAAAGGTGGGGACTGGAACAAAAAAGATGTAGTAGGCTCGGATTTTGTAAAATCTTATGGAGGCAGAACTGTTATTATCCCTTACATAAAAGGTAAATCTACAACAAATACTATTAAAAAAATACGAGACTTGTTTTCATGAAAGATTTTGGCAACTACTTAAATTTTTCTTTAGGTTATTCAAATCATACAAAAAGGGCTTACTTGGGTGATGTAAAACAGTTCTTTCTAATCTGCAAAAAAGAGGCAGACAAGATTAAAGAAAACGATATTGAAAAGTTTATCTTCTACCTATATAACAAAAATATATCCATGTCCACCATTTTAAGAAAACTTTCTGCCTTAAGCACTTTTTATCGCTTTCTTATTGAAACCGACAAAGTGCAGGAAAATCCATTTCGGTTAATCAATCGTCCCAAAAAGGAACAAAATCTGCCATCCTTTTTGTCTGTGGATGAGGTTTTTTTACTCATTGATAGAATAAAAAATGGGAGAGATAAAACAATCATTGAATTGCTCTACTCCTGCGGTTTGAGAGCATCGGAACTTACCTCTCTAAATAAAAAAGACATACAGGAAAATACAGTAAGGGTAAAAGGCAAAGGAGGAAAAGAACGCATCATTCCTTTGGTAGACAGAGCAGAAAGAACATTAAACAATTATCTAAGAAAAATAGAAGTTAAGGAAGCATTGTTTACCAACAGACAGGGAAAAAGACTAACTACACGAAGCATACAAAACATAATAAAGAAATATGGACTGTCCGTTCTATTTAAAAATATTTCCCCTCATACATTAAGACACTCTATCGCCACTCACCTTTTAAACAGTGGTGTAGATATAAGAACCATCCAGGAATTTTTAGGACACGCGTCTTTAAAATCAACGGAAAGGTACACCCACCTTAACTTAAGAGAGTTAATCAATGAATACGAGAAAGCACATCCTCTATGTGAAAAGTAGTATTTAAATGACTGACAAATTCTCTCCCTCTTTTTCCCATCTCATCTAATTTTTCCTGGGGTAGATAAAAGTAATGTAACAACAACTGAGCCATTTTTTCTACATCAGTGGGATTATCAATAACATCTCCGCAAATAGCATCTTCAATAAGATTTGCATATCCGGCAAACCTGCTGACAGCGCAGGGAAGAGATGATGCCATCGCCTCCAATATTACATTACCCGATGCATCATACAATGTAGGGTAAAAGAATACATCTCCCATTCTATATACATTCTCTATATCCTTTCTCTTACCCAGAATGTCTATGTTTTTTAGATTACATTTTTTTATTTTCTTTAAAAAGTAATCTTCGTCGCCGGAACCTGCAACAACAAGCCTGGCATTTTTCAAAAAATCTTCATCTCTATCAGATGCAGTCTTAAATGCGTCTATTAAATAATCCAAACCTTTTAGAAGATGGTTTGTAGAGACAAAAACAAATGTAAATTTATGATTATCTTTAAGACGAGGAGAAAACCTCTTTATATCCACAGGATTATAAACGAGGTGTATTCTCTTTCCATCTACATGAAAATAGTTTATCATATCTTCTTTTACCATGCTGGAGGGAACAATAAATATCGTTTTTTTATTTTTAAATGTTAGGTGTTCAACAAATAGAGAAAACCAATGATATAGGGAGAAAAAACGTTTTAACCTGTAAAAGAATCTTGTATATCTATTTCTCCATCTCAAAAGGGATTGTTTCACATACTTTTTGTGTATACCACCCCCTGCTCTGTAAACATTTTGACCAAATACTTTACCAAATCCTATAGTAGGAATATTTTTACCTTGTAATCTTCTGGTAACAACATAAGAAGAAAGAGCAAAAGAAAGCATCTTAAGCCAGGACGGATATGGAATATAAAACAGACGATGAACAGGAAATGGTGTGTATGTTTCTTTTTTCTGGCAGAAAAAAACAGGAGAAAATCCTTTTTGTTTCAAATTTTGAGCAAATTTCAGCAAAAACCTTTCCTGACCGCCATAAGAAGAAACCTTCTTATAAAAGAGGGCAATAGTCTTATTCATAAAATCTTTGCAAATTTTTCCAGTGATTCCCTCAATGGACGATATCTATTTATATCTGCTTTTTCATCCGGATATCCCATGGCAATGCCAAATAAAATAATCTTATTTTCAGACAAACCAAGAAATTCCCTTATTACCTGGGGGTAGAGGGCAATTGTTCCCTGGCAGCAAGTGCCCAAACCAAATTCTAAAGCAGCAAGCATAATACTTTGAGCAAACATTCCTATATCAATAAACTGATCACAGCCCAACCCTTTTTCCATAAACAATATAAGCTCTACAGGGGCATGGAAAAAATAGTAATTCTCTAATATATGTTGCTTTACAGCTTTTTTATCTCTTATGTCTATTTTTTTATGTTTGAATATTCCCTCATCACAGGCATCCCTTCTCTTCTGCAAAAATGGGGGAAAAGAAGAGACCTCAAAGTAATCAAATTTTCTCTCTTTTTTTTGTTCTATCGCCTCCAGAAGTTTTCGGGAAAGTTCATTTTTCTTTTTACCCATCAAAACGGCAACCTCCCAGGGTTGTGTATTGTGACCAGAAGGAGACCAGCGAGCGGTAAGTAAAATCTTTTCCAATATCTGTTTAGATATAGGTTTTTCTTTAAATGCACGAATAGATCTTCTGTTTTCAATAGCCTCTAAAATATCCACTTTTCACCTCCTTATCTTTAGTCTATACTATAATATAATAAATTTAAAAGGAGAAAAAAGATGAAAATTTCAGATGAGGCAAGAAAAATAGTAGAAGGTGCAAAAGTATGGGCAGTAGCCACAGCAAATAAAAATGGTTTACCCAATGTTGTCCCTATAGCTTATGCCAAAATATTGTCAGAAAACCAGATATTATTGATGGATATCTTCATGGAAAAAACTCGAAAAAACATAGAAGAAAATCCAAATATTGCTCTCTGCGCCTGGAACTCTGAATCAAAAGGTTATCAATTTAAAGGCAAGGCACAGGTGATAACATCCGGAAAGCTCTTTGATGAAGGTGTTAAGTGGGTAAAATCTAAAGAAGACCTTTCTCCTAAAGCTGCAATTGTTGTGAATGTAGAAACAGTTTATATAATAACCCCCGGGTCTGATGCTGGAAAGGAGGTAAAATAATCTATGGATGAATTAGAGATGCAAAAACTACTTGAGGAATTGGATGAAGAAGAGAAGGAAGAACAGGAAAAACTATTGAAGGAAATTGAAGATATGAAACTTAGCGAGGAAGAAAAGAAATTCTTTGATCAACTCATAGCTACGGAAACAGACAAATTACAGGCGATAAAAAATGCTGTAGAAATAATAAAGAATAGAAGGGCTTGCGGAGATAAGAGGTTTTAAAATCTGAGCAACCGGGTCTATCATCATATTTTAGACGATAGACCCCAAAATACCTCGCACAGGCATTCCATCACCTTAAAAGCTTTTCCCCATAATTTTTTCTTTATATTCCTTTTTATTCTGCTTTTCGCTTTATAATACTTTTTACATTATCAATATGGTTTCTATGTGTTTTTAATGTTCTAGGCAACCTACCTGTCTCTATTATATTTACAGCTTTTTCAACATTTTCTTAACATTTAACTTTTGTCCCCTCTTCAACACTTCCTC